>DATDYJ010000024.1:0-4513 GCA_035289025.1 archaeon | reverse complement strand
AATGGCAATACTAAAGAATTTTCTTGACGGTAAAAAATCCGTCTACCTCGTGCCACTGAAGGCTCTCGCGGGCGAGAAGTACGACGACTTCAGCAAATACAAGAAAATCGGCATGCGCGTCGGCATCGCAACGGGCGACCTCGACAGCACCGACGGCTGGCTCGGCTCCTATGATTTGGTTATACTAAGCAACGAAAAGATGGACTCACTGCTGCGGCACAGCGTGCCGTGGATAAAGGACATTTCGCTTATAATTTCCGACGAGATTCACGTCATCGACGACGCGTCAAGAGGTCCGACACTCGAAGTCGTCCTGACGCATCTGCGCACCGTGACAAAGAGCCAGATAATAGCGTTGTCGGCCACGATAAAAAACGCGGATGAAATCGCACAGTGGCTCGACGCGGAGCTTGTTCGCAGCGACTACCGTCCAGTAAAATTGAGCCGCGGCGTGATGTACCACGACGGCGACAAATATAAATTGGAATTCGAAAGCAAGAAGAAAGATTTCATAGTTTCCGATAAAGAGACGGATATTGCAGCGGCCGTCAACACGACCGAAAAGGGTAAACAGTCGCTTGTTTTCGTGTCTACGCGCCGCAGTGCCGAGGCATGCGCCGAACGCATAGCCGCTGAAACAAGAAAAATTCTCAGCCAGGGCGACCGTCAGGAGCTCAAAAAAATTGCAAACGAAATAGAATCCGCTCTTTCATCTCCGACAAAACAGTGCCATCGCCTTGCCAGAATAGTAGAAGGCGGAGCGGCTTTCCACCACGCCGGCCTTGTAGCAAAGCAGCGAAAGTCAGTCGAGGACGCGTTCCGCTCCGGCACGATCAAGACTATATCGGCCACGCCGACGCTTGCATTCGGCATGAATCTTCCTGCTTACAGGGTGCTGATCCGCGACGCCCGAAGATTTTCCGAGAACGGTTCGGTTTACCTGTCCGTCATGGAAATTCAGCAGATGATGGGAAGAGCAGGGCGTCCAAAATACGACACAGAGGGCGAGGCGCTTCTGCTTGCAAAAAACAGCGGCGAAGCCAAAAATCTGTGGGAGCGGTACATAGACGGCGACACGGAACCCGTTTACTCGAAGCTTGGTGTCGAGAGCGTGCTGCGCGTGCACGTGCTGTCGCTGATAGCATCAGGCATGGTAAAGACAAGGGGCGAACTGAGAGCGTTTTTTAGCCGCACCTTCTTTGCCAAGCAGTACGGTGATATAGACAACATAGAAGGAAAGCTCGAGCGCATAACAAAGGAGTTGGAAAGTTACAAATTCATAATCATCGGCAGCAACAAGGAATTCATATCCAAGGATTTTGTGCCGGCATTTCAGCTGGCTCACGACATAGAACTGAAGCCGACAAAAATAGGCAAGCGCGTCAGCGAACTGTACATCGACCCTGTATCCGCTAATTTCCTGCTTACTGTTATGAGCGAAGCTGATATGGCAATACACAACCTCATGATGATCTGCCAGTGCGCCGAGATGAGACCGCTTCTGACCGTCAAGAAGAAGGAATGCGAAGACATGGAAAGCCAGTTGGCGAGCTACGATTTCGATGCGCCGGACGTGTGGGACGTCGAGTACGAGGATTTCCTGAGTTCTTTCAAAACCGCCCTGCTACTGCAGGAATGGATAAACGAGTCGGGAGAGGACAAAATAATGGATATGTACGGCGTAACGCCCGGCGAACTCTACACAAAGACAACAAACGCCAAATGGATGCTATATGCGGCAAGCGAGCTTGCATTGCTGCTCGGCATCAAGGAAATCGCCAACAACATAAACAAAGTCCGCCTGCAGGTAGAGTACGGCGTTCGCGAGGAACTGCTCAAGCTGGTCGCGTTGCGCGGCATAGGCCGCGCGCGTGCGCGCAAGTTGTTCCGCGCCGGCATAAAGACGCCAACGGACGTGAAGAAGGCGGACGAAACGACGCTGGCAAAAATCCTCGGCCCGAAGGTAGCCAAAGAAATCCTTGCAAGTGTGGAAAGCTGATGCGCCGCCTATAAATTCTGCCCGATAGATATACCTATCATGTTAGTCCAGGACATAATGATAAGAAACGTCATTTGCGCTGACCCGTCAATATCCATACGCGACGCCGCGAAGATAATGACGGACAACCATATAGGCGGCATCGTGCTGAAGAAGGATGAAAACGTTGTCGGGATAGTGACCGACCGCGACGTGCTCGAAGCCGTGGCTGGAGAGAAAGAGGACGAGAACGTCAGCGACATAATGTCAAGATACGTTATAAGCGTGGAGCCGGACACCACGATAGATCACGCGGCCGAGATAATGATAAAGAACAAAATCAAGCGGCTGCCAGTGATGAAAGGCGAGAAACTGTTGGGCATAATAACATCAACAGATATCGTCGCTGCCTCGCCGTCCGTGCCCAGAGAAATGAAGGGCCTTGTGAAGAGAAGCTTCTCCAAGATGATGAAACGTGGCTGATGGAATGCTGAAAGTTGCGAAGAATTCCGATATAAATTTCGCAAAATTCGACGAAAAAAATCCTTATTTTCACGTTATCAAAGCACTGAAAAGTTCCGGCAGGCTAACCGGAATGAAAATCCTTGACATAGGATGCGGCAGAGAGCCAAGATATCAAATATTATGCCGCGAACTAGCAAGACTAGGATGTGTCGTCACCGGCGTTGACACAGAGTGCAAAAACGAAAAAGGCAACCCGCAGTTTGTTCGTTCCTCGATAGACGATTTCAAAACAAAAGAGCGGTTTGATGCAGCAATCAGCGCTTATTTTTTCGGCTACGTAACTAACGACTGGGCGCGCGACGGTCTGGGCAAAAAACCCGCAGACTACGAGACGGCGCTCCTCAAGAAGCTGCACGGAATGCTTTCAGCAGGCGGACTTTCAGTTCACTACATGAATGAGCCGTGGTCTCTGTCAAGAAGCGACCTTGAGAAGACAGGTTTCCGTATAATTAAATTCCCGAATCCTGTTGATATATTCAAAGTAGAAGACGGCCTGTGCGTGCTGAAAAAATGGGACTAGATATAGTTAACTATTTTTATGCCCGACATGCGAAAAGCTAGCACCAGCGTCGAGATACAGAACGCAAAGACTGCTATATGTTCCACAAGAGGAAGCGGCATCAGAATAAATGCGAGGCCCAGCAGTGATGCAGCCATCATGAAATATCCAGTCTGCTTGCGCAGTTCATATCCTATAAGGAAATTTGCAACTGCCTGTGAGGTAAAAAATACTGCAGCCGATATAACATGACTGATTTCATAATGAGACTTGAATAATCCGAAGTAAAACTGCTCTACATCAGTCTTATTATTGAATACAGCTACGCCAAGAATTGCGATGCTTGCAACAAGAAAAGCGCCCGCACCCCATTTTTTCTTGAGCCGCTCAAACAACGCAAAGGAAAAAATAATTCCAAAGATACCAACAGCAGCAATCCCAATCCTGAAAATAGTACCAGAAGATGCTGCGGCGCCAAGATCGCTGACATAATTAACTGTCACGTTATAGCCTGGATAAATTATAATGGAAACAAGAAGTACGACAATGCATATCAGCGGAGACACAAGCCCGCATATAATACGCTTATCCATTATAATTGTCTTGCGTTCTGTGTATTAAAACGTAACCAATAAGAATTTGCAAAGGATGTAAGACGTTCGAAGAACGTCATTCGTCATGGGCTCGTAGTCTAGCTTGGTAGGATTCGAGCTTCGGGTAACCCTTTTTGCTCACGCAAAAATCGTTAACGGAAAAGACTTTGCTGTAAGAAAAAGTCTTGGTTTCGAAATAGCTCGGGGCCGGAGTTCAAATCTCCGCGAGCCCATTCAGCCCTTTTCGCGGCAAAATGAAGTTGCTTCGCAACTTCTGTCAGCCTAAAAGCGCTGCCGGAAAAACTATTATTATTTCTTCTGCGCGCTCTTTGCGTCATTATAGAACCATGGCCCTTGTGCCATCGTATACCCGAACACAACAAACACCGCGCCGTAGAAAAACGTGTATACGGTGCCGAGGCCGTTGGCAAGCACGTATAATTCCAGAATCGGATAAACTACAAGCGTGTATGGAATTATCCACCACGTAAGATGCCAGCTTCTTGCTATTACGCGTGGATCGCGCCGATGAAACGGCATTGAATAGAATTTCCTGTAGATCGGCCAGTTGTCCTTCATTGTCTGCCATACAGCAGCCATCAGCGGCGCCGTTGCAGCCGCGCCCAGAAGAAATGAAACGATATTAGAGTTGTCGTAAGACAGATCCCTTAAAAAAATAGTAAAAGATACGACTGCAACAACAAGACAGACCTTAGGGTTCAGCGTGCTCAGCATAATAATTATATGTAATTCAGTGATAAAGTAATTTACTTTCTTGCGATCGTGACAAAACCTGTATGAACCAGCTGCGACGGCACGGGATGCGTGAAACCGCGCGTATCAACCTGCCAGTCTTTCTGCACGGTTTCTATTGTCTTTACGCGCTCGAATTTTGCTTTTTCTATTGTAACACGGCAC
>DATDYJ010000023.1:0-9825 GCA_035289025.1 archaeon | reverse complement strand
CCTGTGAAAATAATCGTCATGAAAATTATCAGCGCTATTATTGTCTTATTGATTAATCCGTAGTTTGTTTCTTCCATTCTCGCCAGAAACTTTTTGGCAAGCTTCAGCGTAATTATTGCCGAGATCCCTGCTGTGAATACTGATACAGCTATCATTAGCAAAAACTCGTTCCAGCCTATCGATGTCAGCTGGCTGACGAACACGGCCATGCCGCTGCGTGATTTTCCTATCAGCCATATCATTAGAAGCGCCATTATTGTGTTTGCTATTGTGACCGCGCCGACTGTAATGATAAATGATTTTTCATTCTTGTCGGCACTCGCCATCGTCGCCACCTCGCTCGCGCCGACGCCGGGAAGCATGCCTGAAAAGATTCCGCCGACGCTTCCAAACAGTACGGCTCTGTTTCTCTGGCGCCTCGTGACAAACAGTTCTTTTTTCCTTTTTTGCGGGGCTATTTTGTCGTGTTTACTGAGAACGAGCGTGCTCACTCCGAAAAGGCCTGAGAGTATCGGGAATAACAGCAGTGTGCTGTCGATGTTAAGCCGCACGGACATTACACCTATGGAACCCGCCAACAGAAAGCAGAAACCTGCGAGAACTTTACCGCTCGCTCCGTCCTCTGATAAAATGATGACAAGCGTAATGAAAATAAGCAACGCGTAAGTAAACGGCTTGAGCACCGCATACAGGCCCGGTACGCCGAAAATTATAACTGGCATCGCTATCACAAGGAATATCACGGACCCGAGCCCGCCGATAACGGCCAGCTTCACTGCATCGTAGCCGTTGCCTTCCACGAGCATCCTGTGCGCAGGCAGCATTGTCAGCTCCTTTCCCGGCTCTGGTGCGCCGAGCAGCATCGACGGTATGAAATCAAGAAATGTGTTTGATACTGCCAGCGTCACGGCAAATGCGATCATGTTTATCGGTTCAATATTCATTGCTGCGATTAACGGCAGAAGAAGCGCGATCATGTTTGGATGTATTCCAGGAACAAGCCCAAGAACTATGCCGAGAATCAGCCCGAGTAATATGTAAAAAACTATTTCGATCATTCAATATTTCGGCTGCATTGCTTTTTAAACAAATATTACCAACGTATGAATATGTTTGGCAAAGACCCGAAAGACCTCGAGAAAGTCATGCGAAAGCTCAACATGAACATAGCACAGGTACCAGCCGACATTGTAATAATAAAATCCAAAGACAAGCAGATCGTTATCTCCAACCCCGAGGTAATGTTGGCGAACATGATGGGCCGCGAGGTGTATCAGATAACCGGAGAAGTTTCCGAGAGCGTCCCGTTCAGCGAGGACGATGTCAAGATGGTCATGGACAAGACAGGAAAAGACCGTGACACCGTCACGAAGAAGTTAGAAGAACTAAACAACGACCTTGCAAAGGCGATTCTTGAACTGAAAGAAAAAGACTGACGCGCTAACTATAGAAAATAATTGCTCTGTTAATTATTCCTGCTGCTCCGGCTTCTTTTGTTCCTTGACCTTTACATCCGTCTCCTCTATTTCTTCTCTAGTATATCTTCCGGCAAAACACATAGAAATCACCCTATATAGTTTCCTTCGTCAGCAGGCGCCTGTATTTCCTGCACTGTCTGCTCCTGCTGCTCTTCGGTCTTTCTCGACTTGCGCACGCGCTCTTCCACAGGCCCTATGTAGCGGCTTGTTACCTTCTTGCCCATCCGTATTGACTCGTAATAATATTTCCGTCCGTTGATAACTTTGATGTGTCTGTTTGTCATGGTTGCTTTTTCCTTTTGAATGGTATATAAACATTTTGTTGATGCAGTACTATCTACTGTAGAATACGTGAGAAACTACTTCTCCATGCGCACTTTCTCGCCCGAGGAGCCCTGATAGCTTATCAGCAGGTCGCCGCCGCATTCGCACATTCCGTTCAGCGGCATCCGCCTGAAGCTCTGCTTGCATTTCCTGCATACAAATTCTTCCCAGCCCCCGAGTGCCTTCGGAGGTTGTCTTTTCGCGCCGAAGTCGGCAAGACCCATCTGCCGTCCGCCGCCGAACACTTCGCTTCTCTGTATGCCAACGGCAGTAAATATTCGCTCGATAGGCGGAAATATCTGGTTGTTGATATAGTAGTCCGAATCGAGCGCAATCTTATTCCTTTCAACGTGCACAGGATCGTCCGCACGTTTTGAGAGCATCTGGTCGCCCTTGATTATGACGTACCCGATGCGGTCCCCTATTCCCGGCGCGCCCTGCGGGTTTCGCGCGGCGATCTTTCGCGCGGCTTCTATGTGCGGCAGCATGCCCTCGTAGTTATCCAGACTTTTTGTGATCCCTTTTACTATTGTCAGCTTGCTTAGTGGGATGCGCCCCTGCTTCAGATCGTCCAGTGTCTTCCGCACAAGATCTTTCGCCTTGTTGAGGTCCCCTTCCTTTAGTATGGTGTCAAGCACGTCCAGCATCAGCTCCGAGACTATCGGACACCAGTCCCTGCGCACCGTTTCTATGCCGCGCATTTCTATCTTATCTTGCCACCCGTCCGTTTTGTCGAAGCGCCATCCTGCATAGCGCTTCTTCGTTAGTATAAGGAACGTCTTGTATATTTTCTCGAACTCAAGCTCTAAGTATCCTGGCAGCTGGTCTGTGACGTACTTGGCTATTCGTTCGCCGATTTCCTTTGCCTCGTCAAGGTCGGTCGTCTTCGTCTTGACGAAGACGCTGTCAGTATCGCCGTAAACTACCTCGACGTCGAAATTTTCCTCGACAAACTTCCGCGTCTTCTCGATGTTCTTGCGGCCGTATGCAGTTATCGTGCTCGCGACATCTATTGTATAAAGCCGCGCGCGTATGTACCCTGTATAACCATAAAATGAGTTCGACATGTCCTTTATTGCCAGCTGTTTGGCGTTCAGAATCCTTGCTTCTTCACCCTTCTTTGTTTTCATCAGTTTTTTTGTGTTCGTTCGCGCCTCTATTAGTCTGGACAATATCTGAGGCAGTATTCCCTCGTGATGCTTTGTATCGATGAAATACGCGCCTGACGGTGACTGATGCGAATCAGGCCCTTCTGTAGTAAGAGTATCCGGCGAAACGTTGTAAGTCCGCATTATGCTCGGGTAAAGTGACTTGAAGTCCATGACAAGCACGCACCCGTCGGCGTGCAGCCCTTTCTTGGGTTCCAGGACTATTGCGCCTATTAGCCCTTGTGTGTCCCGTTCTTTGTTGCGCCTGATTATGTCGGCTTTTGTCGGTGCCAGCGGCATGACGAAATTCTTTTTTTTGAATTCGTGCATGACCATCATCTCTACGCGCCTCGTTTGTCCGCCCATCGCGTCCTGCAGGAGCAGGCCTGAAATTTTGGACAGTTCGACGAATTTGTCAAGCATGCCCTTGTCTACAACCAGCCTCAATGCCAGGTCAGCGTCTTTGCGCGCGTACTCTATGAATTTTAACAGCCCTTCTCTGTTGCCCTGCCACAGCGCGCGCATCTCGCTGTACTCTATGTCGTGCTTCTCGTCGCCAAGCATTATCTTTGATACTGTATTAAGGTCGTACCGCGGGAATTTCAGCCACGGATCGCGCTTGAGCACCTGATACGGGTCTATCACGACGCGCCCGGTTATTACAAATTCCTGTGTCATTCCTGCCGTGCGCATGAACGTCGTTTTATCAGCGCGGCCGAGGTTTGCCATTATCTTGTTCGCCTTCAGCCTGTCCAGTACGTACGGGAAGTCGTAGTTATTTACGTTGTAGCCCGTCAGCACATCCGGATCGTACTTGTCGATTATTTTCAGGAATTCCTCGAGCATTTCCTTTTCCGTAACATAACCGCGTATTCCTTCGCCGCTTACCGGCTTTGCTGTCAGGACGATCGATTTTTCGCCGTTGTGCTCTGGGCTGAATGACATCGATATCATCACGATGGGATCTTTGCGCGATTCCGGGGGCTTCTTCGGATCGGCGGAAACACATTCTATGTCAAAAGAGAGGTATTTGAGAGGTGCGTTCTCGGCTATTTCAAGGGGCCTTACAGATACCGCACGGTAAGCTGCCACCTTCGATACGCGTGTACGTTCCGGCGTGCACTCAGCCTCAAGCCACTGCATGCCGTAAAGCCCGTGATCTATCATGAACCTGTATTTGAAAAGTATGTCAGCCTCGTAAACCTCCTCGACTACACCAAGCAGCTTTTCTTTTACTTTCGGCGTATCCTGCGGGTTCTTTATTGTTATCTTGTAAAGCTGGATCGGCTCTTTTGAGTATCCGATTGCGGGAAACTTCTCGACTTCCTCCACTTCTGTCATGTAGTCCTTTATGACCGCCAGCTTCCTGGCATCCGTGCACCTGACGTAGAAGTAAGGTTTCATTTTGTCGTAGAGAAGGCAGACAGACTGACCTTCCCTGGTGCGGCCGAACAACCGCAGCACTGGTTTGTTGTCATTCAGAAAGTAGTCCGCGTCAAGAAGCTGAAAACGTACTAACATGTCATCACGTCTAAAAATTGGCTGAATAGTATTTAACTTTGTACTGGTTCGGCGACAAGCCTTTGAAAAACCTCATTATTTTTGTATTGGTTTAAGTCTTCTATGTCTGTATAACCCCAAAATTCTGTTTGGTCGCCGCGGTTTTCGCCGAAAAATTTAGCACCATAAAACGGGCGGTACTCAAGGTGCCCGTTGTGAAGTGCGTCAGTGCCTGGCCCTCTCATGAACCTCTCGTCCCGCCTGCCGCATTCGATTTCGTAGGCTTTGCAGAACTTCCTGTATATATCCAGTAACATGTCAGCAGATACATCGCCGTATTTTAAATTTAGCATAACTGGCATAATTGTTCACCTGTTAAACTACAGATTTATCTTTTCGGCGTCTCGGGTCGCGAAATCCACGACAATCGGATGGAACTCGCCGAGCATTGATCCTGAATTAACCAGAGTAACCGATTTGTAATTAGTCAGTACTGGTGCGCTGGCGCCGCCCGTGTGCATGACATCCGGCACTTCCTCGATTGTGAGCTGGTCCTCATCCGTCACCGCGTTTGCCTTGCCCAGATGTCTTTTCTTTAGCATCGCGATGTCACCGTGTTTTACTACGAGCACCTTAAGCCCGCCTACCTCAACAAGAGCCGGGTTGCTTAGCGGTACTATTCTTGTGCTGGTATAGCTGTCCGGCACGCCCGGATACTCGTCGCTTGCTGCAAAAACTGTTTTTGTGTAGCAATATCTGTCCACAAGCTTCTCGAAAGCTGCGGTGTCGCCCACTCCGCCTGCGACAAATAGGTATTGTATGTCCTGGCCCGAGAACCATTCAAAAAATCTCTCGACTTCGCGCTGCGGCGCCTCGTCTATATGTAAATTTGACACAAAACACGCCCGCCCTGTGCCGTGCACTGGCTGCCTTAGTGGTATATCCGGATACATAACTTTCTTGCCGAACAGCACTTTGCCGCCTGATATGGCTTTTACAGCGACGACATCATCAAGCTCTAAATCATCGGCATCGGCTGGCTCGAATATAACAGGTATCGTTGCTGTCTTGTCTTCGAGATCGATAATCTTCTTGCCGTCTTTCTCCTTTATGTCCCGCACGATACCTATCACGTATACTTCGCTGCGCGTGCCGTCTATCTTGTTAAGAGAAATGTAGTTTTTTGGCAGGCGTGCAGCAATTATATCCCGCATCTTCTCGTATTTCGAATTATAGAAACGTACGAAATCTTCTGTCGCGAGATCCGTTTTCTTTGATGTGATGGTACTGAGTATTTTGTACGGTTTTCTGAGGTCCGCTGCCCTGACGATAGCGGGCAGCTTGACGTCCGGTATTACACCACTCTCCTCTATTATATCAAGAGCTTCCTCTGTCAGCACGTGGCCGCGTTTGAAAAATTCGTTAACAATCTGCTGGCGGCTCTTTGTTTCAACACTATCTGCCATACCACTCTATTCCCCGAATCGTTCTACCATCAAATTCTTTACGCGCATAAGACCGTCGTCTTTTACAGCCATCGAAATGTCCCTTGTTCTGCCATATCGGCCGTTTGATACTACGCGTGCTGTTATTATTCCAAGCATGTCCAATTCTCCTATAAGGTCGCTTATCCGTCTCTGTGTAAGCGGTTTCATGCCATTGGCGCTGCATATTTCCGTATACGTTTCAAAAACGTCGCCTGTAAGCATCCTTCTGTCCTTCCATCCGCCTGCTGTGGATGTCTTTTCGTTCAGTCGTAGGATCGAGTACAAAACTGCCTGAGAATGGCTTGGCTGACTTCTTACGGTCTCCGTAACTCGGTCGAGATCAAGTTTCTGTTGCGCCGTACTTATATGACTTTCCGTAACCACCAGCTCGCCGGCACGTTCTGCCAGCTCTCCTGCAACACGTATGAGGTCAAGCGCTCTCCTGGCATCGCCATATTCCTGCGCGGCAATGGCTGCGCACTTACCTACGACTTCGTCGCTTACGGCACCGTCCTTAAACCCATCGCGCACGCGCTCCATTATTATATCACGGAGCTGCAGCGCGTTATAAGGCTTGAATAATATCTCTTCCTCAGAAAGTGACGACTTCACGCGCAGATCCAGGTTATCCCGGAACGAAGTATCGTTCGTGACGCCGACGATTGTTATGTATGTTTTCTTAGGGTCGGCCCGCGTCAGGTTGTACAGGAATGCGTCACCTATTTTCTTGACGAGTGTGTCTATCTCATCCAGTATAATAATTACCTGCGAGTCCTTGCTGTCTATCATATCAAAGAACTTGCGCATGACTACATCCGTGGGAAGACCAGTGTCGGGAACTACGCCGCCCATTTCTTTTATCAGGTGTGCGAACAGCCTGTATTCTGTGTCTGACACCCCTTTCATCTTGCAGTTGACGTAGAGAACCCGCAGCCCCTTACCCGCTGCCTTAACGGCATCCTTAAGCTGGCTGACGATGAACCGCGCGCATATCGTCTTACCTGTCCCGCAAGTGCCGTAGATGAATATGTTATTAGGCTTGTACCCGCGAAGGACAGGCGCTAGCATCGAACTAATCTGATTTATTTCTATGTCGCGGTGTGCTATCTTCTGCGGCACGAAAGCGGAAGAAAGTGTTTTTTTATCACGAAAAATATCTTCTTTTTGTATATACTGGACAAATATGTTATTGTTACTGTTCAACTGCACCAAACCACCCCATTTTTATGAAAGCGAACAGCTTTCACACCCACAATACCGTAACCGTCATTTCACTTGGAGAGTATTTATAGTTTTTACATCCACAAAACATATTTTCTCTAACACCACACACCCCACCACTTCTCATGGAACCGCCTACTACTACAACTACTACATATAAGTTTGTTATATGAAATGAAGGTATGTTTTTCGAAACAAAATACCACCCCTTCCATACGAAACGAAGGTGTGTGTAACCAAATTTATTGGTTTTGTTAGGAATTTTTTCAACGAAACACACATATATGTTACGAAATACGACAAAATTCCAGGTAAATTCTTTCATTTACTAAATGTAACCCCGTTATTTCCTTAGAAGACCCAAGTAGGTTAATAAGGCGAAAATTAACACGTTATACAAAAAGTTCCACATGAAATAGCACAACAAGACCGAAAATTTTTAACACGTATAATTATAAGCGTCTAAATATTGACTCATCATACGATGTGCAGAGAATTCTACCCCGTTTCTTGCAATAACAACCCGCGGATCTACGGCAGACTTTCCACTCAGAATATCAGGAAGTTTTCTGTATAAATCATCGGCATCTACGCGAACGTTCGAAGACGCCCCGCCGATCGACCAACCAGTTACACCTTCTTCATGTCCTTCAGGCCACCAACCATCTAATGTACTGAGCTGCGGCACACCATTGACAGCTGCACACATCCCGCTCGTGCCAGACGCTTCCCACGGAATTTCCGGATTATTGAGCCACACATCAGAACCCGCAGCCAATATTTTGCATGTTTCCATAACATAGTTGGGTACATAGGCTGCGTTGATACCAGCATCTCTGAGAGCTTTGAGTTTTTGGTGTATTCCAGCAACCGTATTTTTCATCCCACTATCATGCGGATGAACTTTGCCGGCATAAACAACCTGCCCGCCGTCTTTGAGAATACTTTTTAACCGTTCAATATCAGAAAACAACAAATCAGGTCTTTTATATCCAGTCATTCTCCGCGCAAATGTTATAACGGGCTGGTCCTTGTCCAGTCTCACACCAGTTTTAGCCTCCACATAATTTATCATTCGCAGCTTAGCGGCGGCGTGCGCGGCCTCCATCTTAGCTGCATCAATTTCCGTCGCCTTTCTAAGTTCGCTTGGATCGCGCCGCCACGCAGGCATTTTCTCGTCAAACAACACCTGAATCTCAGGCGATGCCCACGTATACGAGTGGACACCGTTAGTAATTGCAGCCACCTTGCGGCCGAACATCTTACTCGACGTTTCGGCATGTTTTTTAGCCACACCATTAGTAAACCTGCTTGTATTTAGCGCAAGTTGCGTCATATCAAGGCAGTCACGTCCTGCAATATCGCGTATGTTATGTGGAAGGTAGCCGTTGAAAACTCTACCGGCATCCTCATAGCTATAATGCGCATGCCCAGCAACAGGAGAATGTGTCGTAAATACGGCTCTTTCCCTCACGGCATCAACACTTCCAAGATCCTTTAGTAATGACAATGCCAGGAAAGCCGTCTGACTCTCATTCATATGATAAGTTCCAATATCATCCCCGTAAAGTTCTTTCACTAACGCATGCCCGCCAATACCAAGAAGAGCCTCGCTCATAAGCGAATCGCCCTGATAAAGCCAAGCCACTTTTCCTTCGACATCTTGCCCGTTTCCGTTCCCAGTTGGATCAAGCATATAGACAGGCACGGAACCGCTATTATACTTCCATACTTGCAAACCCACATCTCTGCCGCACAAATGCACCTTAACATGAAGTGGTAATTTTTCTGCTTCAGGATCTTGTGCAGGGTTGTAAGTTTCAGCCATCTCCTGCTGATTGCCGTACTGGTCGAACTTCTGATGAAAATAACCGTTCTTGTGGAGCAACGTCACGCCGACAAGCGGCACGCCCATGTCATTGGCGACCCTGACATGGTCCCCAGAAAGTACACCAAGACCACCACTAAACGAAGGCAACGAATCTTTCAGTGCAATTTCCGAGCTAAAATAAGCAACACGTGAACTCATTACAGGGTCTCCGCAATAAATTATTACTATCAACTATTGCATATATGGTATAAAATAACTTTGCATGCTCAATCAGCCAGTTCAAACTTGAACCCGTAATTTATCACACTTTGCTCATTAGCTGCGTGGAGCCGCCTGAACACAGCACGAACAGCCTGCCCGACTTCTATATGCTCATCAACAACTGCGCCACTTATGACGGGACCCTCCTCAAGCTGCACAAGCGCGATGTTGTATGGCGCGTTGAAGCCCGCAGGCGCCACGTGTATGGTGGTGTAGGAAACAATATGCCCCCTGCCAGAGAATGTGAACGGTGTCATGTCATGCCCGCACTCACACAGCGCACGAGGCGGCATAGCAAGCCCCCCACACGCTTTGCATTCAGTGCCCGTAACAGTATACCTGTTTGCTTTCAGCCGCCAGCCCATTGGAACAGATTCTCTATGCGGCATAATTAATCAAGTCTCCTTTCTTCTAACACAAATCCCGGTTTTTCGCCAAGCGGCACGGGAGCAAACGTCAAACAATCAAACACATCGCAAACACCACAGTAAGGATCCGGCGCCACTAAAAATTTATTGTCTTTATGCCCTACATAATGACCAACCATAACACACTCGCCATTGAGCGGATTTACC
>DATDYJ010000022.1:0-2837 GCA_035289025.1 archaeon | reverse complement strand
GCAGGCCGCTTGTACCCCGAATCCGACGTGCCTGCAATCAAAGTGACCCACAGCATGCGCGAGATAGCCGTGCCGAAAACCCTGGAAGAAAGAAAAGACGATTTCAAGGAGTTGCCTGACGACATGAAAGACCAGATTATAAGGTCTGTTTACTACGCGCCGACGATGGTTCTGAAACAGTATGGAGAAAGGTTAGCAGCAAATCTTTTCCTTTCAAATTACAAAGAAGTTAGTAGAAAGGGATTTGATGTAAGTAAAATAAAACACGAAGATCTGCATATATTGCTTAAATCTGTGTCATCAGGCTCAATACCGCAGAATAAAATAACAGACATTCTGATAGAACTTTGCAGCGGCGCAGAGCTTAACAAAATATTAGAAAAATATTCTCTTGTATCAGACGATAAGCTGGAACACATTGTGAAGTCCGTAATTCACGACAACCCCGGCAAGAGCGATTCGGCACTGATCGGCATCGTGATGAGCAAGGCGAAAGCCGACGGCCGGCGTGTCAGCGAGCTGATAAAAAAATTTAGGTGACGAAATGAAATTCGAAAAGATCATGAGGGAAATAAACAAAGGGCGTCTTGTTGTCTGGAAGGACGACGGACAAACAGACGCAATGAACGAAAAATACATGAAAGATAATTTCGTGGGTTTCGCTGAAAACACCGAAGAAGCCGCAAAAATATGTAGAGACTTACAAGACGCCGAACGCGACAAGCACGGCCGCGCGCTGACACGCCTGAGAATAACGGGCGCGTTCGACGATTACGTCTGCTCTGAGGACACGAAGGAAGAAGTCGAAAAGTGGCTTAAGAAACAATAAATACATTGAGGTAATAAAATGGACACGCTTATAGCCGCACCACTTTCTTTTGTGGATATAATTTCTACACTGCTGGCCGCAATTGCAGCGTTTTTCGGGCTTGTGATTGCGGACAAGTTCATTGAGCACGGCATAAGTGCGAAACGATTATTTACAATATCATTTCTGTCGCTCTTTGTAGTGCCTGTTGTATTTTCAGTTATATTCAACTACTATAATTATTCTCTTTTCCTTGCTACAGGTATAATGCCTATTATCGCTTTGATAGCACTGTGTGAACTGCTGCTCTCTTCTGATAGGAAAACAAAACTTGAAACTGCAGCGGCAGGTTATATTATTTACGGTGTATTTGCACTATTCATATTACCGCACATTTTTGCCGTAATTCCTTTGTAGAATCTGACTAGCTATATAGTTCTCCAAAGAAAGATTCGGAGTATTATTTCTTTGGGAACTATATGTGAAACCAGCCTAACATGTCAAACGATTTGCTGGTTTCACTATAAATAATGGGAAAATCAATTATAACCATGGCCGACCTATTGTCATTTGGCTGGATAATAAGCACGCTGATAAATGCGGTCGTCGCAGCTTTAGCGCTTATAATTTCCGACAAGTTCATAGCGCACCAGATTGACGCGAAGCGCATACTGATAATGGCGCTGCTGGCAATGTTTGTGGCACCGCTTCTGGCATCCCTGGCGTTCGGCTTCACTTCAGTCGCAGGCCCCATAGCCGTGTACCTGGTGCCGCTGCTGGTATGGATAATTCTCGGAGAAGTAATGCTGTCGGCAGAACGCATGGTGAAACTGAAAGTGGCAGCCGTAGGTTTCTTTGTCTACGTTCTGCTATCCATGATGCTGACGCCATATCTCTACGCGGTTATTCCTTTCTAGAATGCCCTGATTGAGCTTCTGTCAGTTCAACTACTGGGTCTATTCTGGCCTCTCTGTACAATTCAGCAGCCAATGCCATAACAGGGCCATGTTGTGCAGGATCTGCGTAAGCTCTTCCAAGGCCATCGGGAGAAATATAATCAAATTTCCAATTAGTATTATCTGCCATGTGAGCCAAAGCAGCGAATGTTTCTCTCGCTTTTCTTTCCGCATCGGTTCTAGGGGTTGTAGGACTCATTCTTGGCCACGCATCAATCATCGACCTGTAAAGTCCTCTCAATGCGTCCCGATCATGCGAGGCTATATGAATAGCCCGTGCAATGTCTTCGCGGCTGTAATTAACCACAGGCATTTCAATTCTATTGAAGTATTCAGTTAGATTCTGCACAGTCAACATCATTTATTCTCACCTTTTGTTTTTCCCATTCTTCTTAGGGCACTTGCAGCAGCAACTCCCCCTAGAAGACCAGATGCACCAGTTATGTTAGAAAATCTCTGACTCCTGTCGGAATAGTTTTGTTTCATTACGAACACACAATTTAAATATTTCTAGCGTCTAAATAAAGGAAAAGTCATTGCAGCAGCAAGCGCTGCGTTTCCACCAGGTCCAAGAAGTTCTGCAGCATTGTCAATTGGACCCATATCATACCCTGCAGCCTTTGCAACATAAATTCCGACTGTGGCCATGGCGGCTAAATAACCGGCTGCAACAGATGCAATTGCAGAAGTATTAAGATTTCTTTCATCTATAGTCGCGTACGTTTCTACAGGGCTCTTGCGTCCCATTGATTCTCTTGCAATTCTCTTTACTTCTGGATCTATCTGAACCATTTCATCACACTCCAAAATATGATTAAATTTCCTTAATTGCCACGTACTGTATTCCGTCAGGTGTATTGTACCCTCTCATAAGCCTTCTTGTATTGATCTCGTAAGCCATAGGATACTTCACGCCGTCACTGCCAAGAGCGTGACCCATATCGATCATATTAGCGTACATACCGCTCCCTTTTTCGCATCTGTCTTGTCCACACATATCCGGTTCACCTGTTACTACTATATGGTTACAGGTAGTATATAAAGATTGCGGTAAGCCCTCCATAAAAAGATTT
>DATDYJ010000021.1:0-7379 GCA_035289025.1 archaeon | reverse complement strand
CCCATTATGAAATCACGGTCGTTTTTAAAATCTTTAAATACTTGTTGTCTGAATGAAGACACAACCAAAAGGGGTGACACTATGAATAAGAAATGGTATGGAGATGACGGTGACGACGACTTCGACGACGACGATGATGACTGGGAAGACAGCGACGACGACGAAGGCGGAGATGAAGAGTAATAAGTCGTTTTTACGGCACTCGGATATTTCTATTTTTTTATTTTCAATACAAAAATTATTTTTATTAAATTTTACTCAGCAAAATGAATATCTGCCGGCTGAAGCCATCAATATTTTGTCTGAATGCAATTAATATCCACGCAATAACACTGTTCTGAAATTTTGTTTAATATTTATACGGCATACTCCAATATCATAGAGTTATGGTCGATGCAAGATGCCAGCGGTGCGGTTTTTCCAAGAAAACACAGTATGACGGCGAAAAATGCCCGAGGTGCGGCTCCATAATTATGCACATGCCCATATGGATAAATGGCAGTTTCATGTGACAAATTATACTATATATTTCACCGTCGACATACTTCTATAATGGAAACTTACAGCCACGAAATAACGGAATACCTTCAGTCCGTTATAAAATCGATAAAAGACGGGCTTGCCGGCAGCGGTTTCGACGCGGACGATCCGATAGTCCTTGATCTTGCCGTTGTGAACTCGAAGAAGACAGACGGCGGGTTTGACATTTTTGTAGTCAAGGGAAAAAGCAAATACGACGACTCGCAGATCTCGCGGCTGCGGATAACGATAAAGAAGCGGCAGGCGCAGTAGAACAGTTAGTTTTATATACTATCAAGTAGTAACATATAATTAATGTCTCATAATAGTAAAAAAGGTGTGGCGTCAACTGCCGCTAAAAGGGTCGTAGACTTCTATAGGAAAGATTTCAGTGACCTGCAAGATTATAGTATAATACGCGCTGTTGCAGAGATGGCACGTCTAGAAGAAACACCGGGGAATTTCTTGTCGCTGGAGAATGCTCTCTATGAGAGGTTCATGGAATTCAGCGAACATTCTATCATAGATCTGTCAATGCGGTACTTCGACAAATTAAAGCATATGAAGACAGATGCCGCGGTAAACGCTGTAACGCTTCCAGTTAACGCCGGGCTGACCGGGCAGCAGGAAATAGCGGCTCGCAACGAAGACCCTGTAGCGCGCGCGTACAGAGAAGCCGAGGAAAGATGCGGCAGCGACGAAAGCGAGGCATTTCAGTACAGGCTGGACGAACAAATCGGGTTGTCAATACACCAGAGAAGCCGCCGATAAGAGCGAATTATGTTTTTGAATCACGCGCGAATCACGAAAACCCTGCGGATTTTCTCATGCTATTTTTACAGTTCTCCAAGAATGTAATGGACTAGTAATTTTATTTCTTGGGAACTGTATGTGAACTCTATCGAGTTCACTATAAATAATTTCTCTGGCTTCTTTATGCATGGACCAGTACAAGCGGCTTGCTGCGGCCCCGCGGAAGGCAATGGAGATAAACCCTGAAAAAGACGTGCGGGTGCGGATTTTCGGAAAAGTAATAGACAAAGTTGACGGGACGATAATAGTCGACGACGGCTCATCGGCCGCGACAATAGTCTCTGACACTGAATGCAATGTAGGCGATGTCGTGCGCGTATTCGCAAGGGTGCTGCCTCTCGAGGACGGCTGCGAGCTGCGCGCAGAAATAGTTCAGGTTCTGAACGGTCTGGATATGGAACTGTATAAAAAGGTTTACGGGGAGTAAGCAGATGCGAAACGCCGCAAGGTGTGGAAGAATTGCAGCGAGGCTGATTTCGACTCACGTGCCAGATGGATTAAGGACTTCGACTTATGGTGAAGGCAGGACAAGAACTTATAATGATACTGAGGCTTTTCTTGGCGCCCTTGGAGAAATCGGGGTCGTGGGAAGAGTTGCTGATGCATATCTCAGAGATGGCATGAACAAAAGAAGGGACCCCAGAACGGGAGAAACGGTTTTGATAAACGGCAGGGAAAGAAAAATCACATACACAGGAAGACAAGGAGTTTAGAAATGAGAAATTCGTATCAAAGAGGAAGAATTGCGCGTGTGGCAGATGAAATGTCTGTAAGAGGCCATCACGTGCCCCAGAGGCTTGGTAATTATCCTGTACCACAACCACAGGACGTGCAGCAGGACCCTGTCATGCAAAGCTTCAACACACCAGGCCAGCTCAAGCGCGCACTTGCAGAATTATACGGATGCCCGGCCAACGAAATACTGTCCCTAAGACACATGCAAAAAGGAGTGACACAAGCCGAAATGCCCGACGGAAGCCGCATTGCTTTATTCAGAACAAACAGAAAATTTTACATAATAAATCCACATATTGCATACCAGAGAGACGACTAATATGTTCGAAGCAAAAACCAACAACATCGCGCTTCTGCGCGACAGCATCGCAACCGTAGCAGAGCTGATCGACGAAACAGAGATGCACATAAAGGAATACGGGCTGCAGATGATATCGGCGGACCGCGCCGTTGTCGTCGTTGTTGATTTCTATTTGTCCCGCAACCTTTTCAGCGAATACAAGTATCACGAAGATGCCCGCATAGGCATCAACCTGCAGAATCTTCTTCAGATACTCAAGAGGGCAAACGACGAGGATGTCATGACGATAAAACTGATTGACAACAAGATAGACATAACGCTTCGCGGGCAATCTACACGCAAGTTCGTGCTGCCGCTCATAGACATAAGCCGCGAGGAAACGCCGCCTCTCGACAAGCTTGAGTTCTCAACATCGATATCACTTAATTCAGATGTTCTAAACAGCGGCATAGAGGACGCAGAACTGCTCACGGATTCAGTCATATTCACAATAACAAAAGACCATCTCACAATGAAAGGTGAGAGCGACTCGTCATTCACCCAGCTTGACCTTGCCAAGGGTGAGGGCGGGCTGAAGATGCATGACATGGGCGAGCCGGTAAGGGCGCGCTATTCTCTGGACTACCTGAAGAAGATAATAAAAGCCAAGAAATTCTCGCCTGATGTGAAGCTGTCGATGGCAAACGACTATCCGATGAAAATGCAGTTCGAATCGCCGGGAAAGATACAGCTCGGTTTCATTCTTGCACCCAGGGTCGAGGAATAATGGGACATCTTGGAGACCATCAGCATGAATATGGCACGGTGAGAGAGGGACTGTCTCCATGGCAGATGGTAAAATTGACTTATAAAATCCAGTGTTCTGACAGGTATAATATCGGTGATTTTTCTCACATTCATCTTACTGACACTAACATATGTGTTGGTTATCTGGGAGACGATAGTGCACAATTAGTAGACCCGGAGAGACGTGATATAAAACCACTGCACAGACAATTAAGAAGGATTTTTAATTCTGTATGAGCTTATCTACAAGACCGTTAATAACGCCCTTCTAGCCCAGGTATCATGCTTATAAACTGGTCTAAAGAAATAACTATAGAGGTGTAATCAATGCCTAGAGCAAAACCGGTTGAGGCAGTAAGAAGCGGCAAGTGCACGTGCAACCTTGCATTCATGGTTGTCACGTGGATCATAGGGGCAGTAGGCCTATGGGCTCTTGTCGGTGGATTTGCAACGCAATTCACGAGCGCAGCGCCAACTTCAGTAAGTTACAACGTACTTGGTTGGTACTTCGCAGGTCTGTTGCTGGTCGGACTAGCAAAGATGGCAAAGTGGAAGGCTCACGGAAACTGCACAGTCCACAAGATGTAAAGGTTTTTCTTTCGTCTTATTTTTATTTATATTTTTCATTAATTTTCATGCTGCGAAGCGCTGTATTACGGCGTGTCAATTTTATAAGATAATCCGCCCAATTATCCTCATGAGAAACACTGCCGTGCTACTGTTCTGTGTGTTTGCGATATCGGCATCTGTCTATGCTTTTTCCTACGATATATACAAGACGAAGGATGTCTGTGAAACTAATAATGGGTTCTGGTGCTACAGATGCCAGGGAACCGGTGAGAATGGTCTGGGCAAAGATACGTGTCTGCCGTCTTCGGCAAACTGCACGTACAGCTGCTCAACGGTCTGCGGCGCGGACTGCACTGCAAACAGCCAGTGCATCAGCAACCTGACTGACGACAGCTGCCAGTACGCAGGGAGCTGTTCATCCTGCAGGTGCGTTTATACCGAGGAATACTGCCCGCAGAACGGAACAATTTCCAGCGGCTATTGCTACTACGGAAACAGGCAGTGCGGGTATACGGGATGCTCGGTAAGCAAATGCGCGCTGGCTGCGGGGCAGGTTTGCGACCCTGCAAACGGGTGCGTGGCCGGCACGAACGGCGAATCATTTGAGGATTACAGATGCGTAAACAACGACGTTTACGCGAAGAAAACGCTGTACGTCTGCAACGCCACGGCGTGCAGCTACTCGAAATACGACACCCTCGTAGAGCGCTGCGGGCAGGGATGCATCGACGGACGGTGTGATGACGGCACGTGCAATCTCAACGGACTGGTATTCGATTGCAACAGGCTTGACGGATACTTCGGCAGCAGGTTCTGCTTAGGCAGCGCCGTTTACAGGACTTACCGCAATTATTCGTGCGGCGGGAGTGAGTGCAGTTATGCCGAGACCCAGATAAAAGAAATGGATTGTAATTATTGCAAAGACGGGACGTGCAGCGAAATGACTAACACGGACAATAACAGTAATCCTGTCAATAAACCTGCTGTCAATACTTCAAACGATGCGCTTCCTGGAAGAACATTAATCATGGGAAAAAAGATATACAACGGGTGGCTCTTCGGCCGCGGTGACCTTGCCGTGAGCACGAAGATCGGTTCACGCGGAACGGTAAATTTCACAGTTGCCGACACGAATAATTTCGGAACGCTTTCCGTGGTATCAGGCACAAACACTCTGTTCTACGGCAAGCCTGGAAAAGGAAACATGCTGCTGCACTTTTCGGATTCAACAGGCAACATAATCTTTACAACGAGCTCGTCGGGCTGGCTTTTATTCGCGCCGGCGACGTATGATGTAAGATACGTCGTAGTTGAATACGTGTGAAATACCGGTTGCTGGTCACTTTATTCGGCTCAAATTCAATTTGAGAATTTTATGGTGTCAAGAAGGATGTGTCTGAACGTCAGGGATACAGCAGTGTCTATGAAATCATGTGAAAGTGCATAAAAAACAAGCGTGTCCGCCATTTGGCTGACAAAATCAACAGTAATCCATTCGTCGTCAGGTGCAATAGGTACATGTAACATTGTTGAATAATAAGGGGGTTTATGGATTGATATTGGTACCCCGCGTCTTTTTGTTTCAAAAATTTTTAATGGTCTCAGGAGAGTATTATCCGGACTGGTTAAGTCTTCTCCGGAAATTGCCATTTGTCCATTCAAAAATGAAGCCAGTCGCCTGGAAGATTCCTCGGGTTGTATTGTTTCTTGGCCGAATAAAACTTGGTAGACTTGTAAACCATCGTATTGTCTTGATATGGTTTCCAATGGCCAACCTTTTCCGGCACGGAAGTCTGGCATATCAGTACATTTTCTGTAAGCATATATAGAAGCGTCTATATAGCTCCCCCCTCCAACAGGAACTCCAGAAAAACCATCCTTATGGTAACTTATGTCAATTTTCATAACAATTTGTGTTATTTGGGAAACCTTTTTAAATGACACCGCCTGATGTGCCTACTGAAAACTAATTTACCAGTTCTTCGGCGGCTTGATGTCGCCGCTCTTCCACAGGTAAAGCGAAGCGTAGCTTCTGTACGGACTCCATCTCTTTGAGAACTTATCCAAATTCTTTTGAGATACGTCCTGCACGCCGTATATTTTCTGAATAGCCCGCTTTATGCCCAGGTCGTCAGCAGGAAAAACGTCCTCTCTTCCGAGGGAGAACATAAGAAACATCTCCGCTGTCCATCTTCCTATGCCGCGCACGGCAACAAGCTCGTCTATTATTTTCTGGTCAGACAGTGTATGGAATTTTCTCGGGTTGATTTCCTTCTTCGTGAATCTTTTCGAGAGGTCGCGTATGTATGAAATCTTCTGGCGCGACAGGCCGCATTTTCTCATAATCGGGATGGAAAGTGATTGTATTGTATTGGGTCTAACTTTGCCGCCGCACTTTGCCTTTAATCGGCCGTAAATCGTCCCTGCGGCTGCGCCTGACAGCTGTTGGTAGACTATGGACATCGCAAGGATATTGAAGTAGTCACGGCGTTTTTTGAGCGAAACTGCCCCGTGGGTCTTGATGACACTCTTCAGCTTCCTGTCGCCGCTCAGAAACTTTCTTGCTTTTTCTGACATACTATACTTGGTTACCTGTATCTTAAAATATCGAATTTTTTGATACTTCTGGCATGGATAAGCGGATACTCGTTGCAGTAGTGGCGGCACTGGCTGTTATAGCTGTCTATCTAGCCGCAGGAAACCACACTGTCACAGGCAACGCCGTGAGCAGCTTCACGAATACCGGGTCGAAATCTCCCATCGGCCAGTTCGAGCTGTCGTATTCGAAGCCTACAGATGAAGCATTGCAGGGCATTTACAATGCCATGAAACAGAACGACTTTTTTGGCGGGATGCTGATCGACCTCAACAAGCAAATAAGCCTGCCTGTCGACATACTTGTCAATTTCACACAGTGCGGCAGCGCGGAGGCGTTCTATGACCCGCAGGTGAAAACGGTAAACATATGTTACGAGTTCATAGAAAACATGGCGAATTTCTACGCCGCTGCGCACATAGCCGGCAACGCAAATATGGCAGCGATAAACAACGCGGAGTTTGTCATGTATCATGAAATAGGGCACTCGCTGATAGATGCCCTGAACCTGCCGATAACGGGCCGCGAGGAAGATGCCGCGGACCAGTTTGCCGTTCTTTCTGTATTGTCTAAAGGCCGGGGCTTTGATGCGCCTGCTGCCGTAACGGCAGTGGCGCTCGGAATACAGGGAGAGAATCAGGATCCCGGCAATCTGAATTTCTGGGACGAACACTCTTTGAATAGCCAGAGGTTCTATAATATACTATGCTGGCTGTACGGGGATAACCCGGAAAAATACCAGTCGGCCGTTGACAGCCTGCTGCCGCAGGAGCGCTCGCAAAGATGCGGCGGCGAGTTTGCGCGCATGTCAAACAGCTGGACGCGTCTGCTGCAGCCGTATTTTATCACGTAATGCATCCGTAATCATCTTTATTAGGCGGCTTCTGACAAATAGAATCAGAACATATGGAAAAACTATACGGGATTGTGATGGCACTTTTTTTAATCGCCGTCGCCAGCCCTTACGTATACGCAGCAAGGCTGCCTACTGTCGGGTCTGATTCTGATACATGGGGGACTGTGCTCAATAACTACCTACTCGCAGAGCACGGACCAAAC
>DATDYJ010000020.1:0-5380 GCA_035289025.1 archaeon | reverse complement strand
AGATGGCAAAATCCCAGGACATTTATACAACGCTTACAGGCAAGCGCACGATGCTGGTTGAGAAGATAGGGAAATAGCTATGAAAACTGTGGGCATAATCGGCGGGCTGGGACCGGAAACAACGTCTGAATTTTATCTGGAACTTATTTTCGGGTGCTACCTGAAGAACACAGTACAGCGCCCGCCTGTTCTGGTCTGGAACGTTCCGCTCAAATATGAGATCGAGGAAGATTTGCTAAAGAAATCAGAGGGAGAAGAACGATACATTCCCTATCTTATTGAAGCTGCACAAAAACTGGAGAAAGCAGGAGCCGACTTTCTGGTTATGCCGTGCAATTCTCTTCACATTTTCATTAAAGAAATAAGAGGCTCTGTAAAGATACCTGTCCTGAGCATTATAGAAGAGACTGTTTCTTTCCTGAAGACAAAGAAAATACGAAAAGTGGGTATTATTGCAACATCGACTTCCATGAAGAAAGGCCTCTACAGTAAGGCGCTGGAAAAGGAAAAGATACAGCTAATAACCCCTGATGGCTTCGAGCAGGCAAAAATGGGAAAGATAATCAGCAATATTGTTGTAAACAGGCATGCGAACAAGGACAGGCAGGAAATAATCAAAATAATAAACAATTTTGAGAAGAAGGGCGTAAAGGACGTCATTCTTGCCTGCACGGACTTGCAATTGCTGATACCACATCATCCAAAACTGAATATTTACGACACAATGAAGATGTTCTCAGACGCCACTGTCGACAGAATATTGAAATAGACGCAATTAAACGTTCTGGCAACCAATAAAAGATACTACACTAATGTATAATCATGAAAAAGCTCATGCTTGTTATTCTCGACGGCGCGGCTGACAAGGGACGTAGCGCCTACGCATCCGCGAAGAAACCGTATATTGATATGCTGGCAGCCAACAGCGCCTGCGGCCTCTGGACCGGGGTGCGCTCGGCTGCGTACAATAAAAGAAGCATGTCGAGCCTCGCGACCCTTGAAATTCTCGGCTATTCGGGAAAGGATGAGCCGGGCCGCGGCTATCTTGAGGCGCTGTGGCTTGGACCTGTGCCGCACGGCGCCGTGTGCCTTCGCGGCGACTTCGCAACATTAAAAGACGGCAAAATAACCGACCGAAGAGGCGGAAGAGATGAAACGGGTCTTGACGAAATCGTCCACGACATCAACAAAGAAATAACGTCAATAGGCGACGTAAAGACAAAAGTTTACAGGACTGTAGGCCATCGGTTTGTTCTTATGCTGACAGGCAAAGGCATCAGCCGGCACGTAACGGACGGCGACATATCTGACAAGCCGGAGAAAATATTTGCAGCCGAGAAAGGCGCCCAGAAGACCTCCGATGTGCTCAACGAGTTTGTCGAACGGTCAGGAAAACTTCTTGCCTCCCACCCTGTGAATAAACGCAGAAAGCTGCCGGCGAATTTCCTGCTGCTAAGATCAGCCGGTTCCGAGCAGAAAGTGGAGAGTTTCTTCAAGAAATACGGCATGAAGGCGTGCGCCATAAGCGGCGTGCCTATCGTGATAGGCATATGCCGATATCTTGGCATAGACGTGATAGACACGCCCCCCTCGCAGCTGGAAGGCGATTTGTTCGTCCGGACGCACAAGGCCATAGACGCGCTGGAAAAATACGACGTCGTGCTGCTGCACATAAACGGCGCCGATATCTACGCCCACGACCGTGACTTTGAAGGCAAAGTGAATTACTTGGAGCGTATAGATGCCGAAGTCTTCTCGCAGATAACCAAGCTTCGCCAT
This sequence comes from archaeon, assembly GCA_035289025.1. Lineage (GTDB taxonomy): Archaea > Aenigmatarchaeota > Aenigmatarchaeia > GW2011-AR5 > GW2011-AR5 > GW2011-AR5. The sequence continues at coordinate 3,601 of DATDYJ010000020.1, read as the reverse complement.
ATAAACATAGCCGTGATAAGCGATCATATAACTTACAGCGTGACAGGCGACCACGAATTCGGGCCCGTGCCTTTCCTTGTTTATGGCTGCGAAGAAGAGGCGGACGGCAGCAGGTTCGACGAGAAAAACAGCAGCGATTTTCATACGGATAATCCCATGAAAAAGATAATGAGTGTTATAGGTTAACGTAAGGAAAAGTTTATGATTCGATGATGGAATATTGAGTATAGACGGGAAAAGAACCAAAAAAGCAGTTGGATTGACAACCATGTATGTAATAAAAGCTGACGGCCGCAGGGAAGAGTTCAGCGACGAGAAGATAATAAAGACGTGCATGCGCGCGGGCGTTGACATAGCGACGGCAAAGTCAATAGCTAAAAAAATACGCACTACCTTTCCTGACGGCACCACGAGCCACAAGATATACCTGTTCATACTCGACGAGCTTGACAGGGCCGGAGACAGCGGGCTGTTCGCGCTTCGCGAATCCGTAGCAAATCTGGACCCCGTCAGCTTCGAGCTGTTCGTCAAGAAGGTTCTCGAGGCGCATGGACTAAAGTGCTACTGGAACCGCCTGGTCAAAGGTAAATACGTAGAGCATCAGGTTGACGTATTCGCGGTCGGCGACAAAAATTACGTCGTTGAATGCAAGCGCCACTTCAATCCCCACAGGTTTACGGGCCTTGGAATAGTCCTTCAGGTCGAAGCCAGGCTAGCCGACATAAGAGCGGGCACAAAGAACAACGATCTGAACGCCAATGCCGCATGGATAGTCACGAACACGAAATTCTCCGATCACGCCAAGCAGTATGCCAAAGGCATGGGCATACGGCTGACAGGCTGGCGGTACGAGGAGCCGTTCTCGCTCGAGCACATGATGCAGACGAAAAAAGTGCTGCCCGTGACGGTGCTTAAGACCGACGTGTCTGTACACAGGCTTCTTCTAAGAAAGAGGATAATCACATTGAATGACCTGATAAAGCAAAAGCCCGCTATGCCTAATATTAAGGAATTGCTGGCCCAGTCAAAATCCCTTCTGGTCAAGCTTTAAATAATGGCTGAAAAGATAGGTAACTAATGAAGATCAGAGCTTCATCTGTTTGTAAGTAGATTTGTTGTTTATTGTTTAGACTAGGCTCTGGCTGTGGAGAATCTCAAGCTTAAGACCACGTCTTAAGTTGGTGTCCTTTGCGATACCTTCATGAGCTCTGAATCAGCCGGAGTCGATTATTTGCTCTTTACGTTACCCAGTAGCTCACACGCCTTGCAGGTCGATGAAGAAGAAGGTTCCCCACACTTTATGCAGCTTTGAATTTCCCCCTTAACCTCTTCTATCCTTATCTTGCCGTAGAATTTGATTATCTGGCTTTTGGTGCCGGGATATTTTGCCTCAAGATCATTGACTATCGTCTGCACGTCCCGCCTTACATTGTTGAACGAATTCGGGCACTCGCCGTCAAAGTACGGTATGCCGTTCAGAAGCGCATAGGCAACTATTTCCTTTTCCGGCACATTTTTCAGCGGTTTGATGCGCGGAATAAGACCACCTTTTTTGGTGTGACCTCCCATACGTTTCATTCTTATCACATCCCCGCGTATAACGTTCATCATCACGCTTTGTGCCTCGTCATCCAAGTTATGACCCACGGCTATTTTGGTCGCGCCCGCTTCACGCGCCGCCTTGTTCAGTAGTTTACGCCTGAATACGCCGCAGTAGGTGCACGTCTTTCCGGATGGATGACGTTCTACGAACGTCTTTTCGCTCATATCATCGATGGAAAAATCAAGTTCATTCTTGAACGAAACGACACGGTGCTCGACGCTAAGCTTAGAAACGAAGTTCCTGACAGCATCGATACTCTTATCGCGATACCCTTCGATTCCTTCGTCAACAGTTATCGCTATCAGCTTTGCTCTTGTTTTCTTTGCCAGCTCGTTCATAAGATGCAGAAGAACCATAGAATCCTTGCCGCCGCTGACGCCGACAGCCACAACATCATCCTTACTAAGTGGCGTTCTGCTCATTTCCTTAGAAAAAGAACGCTCAACTTGTTCGCTTAAGCACGCGCCGCAATAGTGCGACCCCTCATTCGCCCGAAAGTACACAGCCGTTTTGCCGCATTTACATTCGATATTAACCACCAGATATTACATTGATAAGTTCCAGAGAATCCCCGTCGCCCAGGAGCTCGTCGTGTGGTATAAGTGTTTTGTTTCGCTTGACAAGAACCGTCTCTGGATTAATTTTTGCAACCGTAAGAGCATCGCTAACAGTTGAACCTGCTAAGATTTCCATCTTTTTGCCGTTCAGAATAATTTCCATTTTACGATTCACCAAAGAATTAACATGACAACAGCAAGTTTTATATGGCTGTGGTGAATCGTATTCGAAATGTGTGCGTAATAGAACAGAACATCACCCATTTCGTTATAAAGGTTAACATGGCAATGTTTAAAACAGAACAAGTTAGACATGCCGACGTGGGCCAACCTGGTACGTCGCTAGTCTCGAATCCCTCTGGGGAGAGGGTAGAGGGAGATACGTAGTTTCTCCTCTAACGAGTTAACTAGTGCCCGAAAGGGCTTGCAGGTTCAAATCCTGCCGTCGGCGCTTCAAGCTTTTAAAGTAGCGGATGGTAGTAAAAATATGGCGAATGACTTTTACCGTCAGCTTGGCACGGGCGTGTCGAGCCTGACGTTCGGCGTTGCGCTTTCCGTATTCATTTATGCCGCGGCCTCCGTTGTCAGCGGATTTCAGGCGTGGCTGCTCTTCGCTACGTCATTTCTGCTTATGCTCAGATTCTGGTGGAGATACAACGAGCTTTTCGTTCAGTTCCTGCCGTCCAGAACTTTCTGGCACTTCCTCTTTGATTTCGCTGTTTCATTTTTCGGCATACTGAGCGTGCTTAGCGTAGGCAACATGGCGATGTGGGCGATGCTCAGCGCTCTTGCAATGCTGTCGAGCGCTGTGCGCTGCGGGCTATCGTGGCGCGGCACAGCAGGGCAGAAGCTTAAAAGAACCCTTTACGGCGCGGTCGGAATGCTCGTCATTTTCGGCATTGTTTACGCGCTGGCGCCGTTGTACAGCCAGTTGCACATCGCTGCGGCAGTGTTTGCCGTTGTTCTGGTCTTTGTAGTCTACTCCTCGAGGAAACCTTGAGCGTTCATCCGGACATAATTTAACCCCAAAACACCTTTATTAACCAGCCATTCCAATGGTTTGTTATGGCTATAAACGTAAAAGCAGTTCTGGTAGGAGCCGTAGCCTTCATCGTCCTTGGATTCGTCCTTGGATACGTGAATGGCCTGTTAGGATTCGTTGGCAGCATACTGGGCGGCCTTGTAGGCGTCTGGGTTGCAAAAGCCAAAGACATTAAGGATGCCGCAGTGGTCGGCCTGCTTTCAGGCTTGGTCGGCGGTGTCGTAGAAGGGATACTTGCCGCGACTGTTTTATCAGCGGTGTTTGCCTCCATAGGTATGGCGGCGACAGCCGGTGCAATTGCTATCGTAATGATGGCAGTCGTCGGGCTTGTACTCGGTCTAATAGGTGGCGTTATCGGCTCCTTTGTTGTAAAGAAATAAGATTTTCTTTTTTCTTTCC
>DATDYJ010000019.1:0-4396 GCA_035289025.1 archaeon | reverse complement strand
CTCGCTCTTTTTGTTAAACTCGCTGCTTGATATTACAAGTGCAGGCCGCTTCTTACTGCTAGAAAGATCGCTGAACGGAAAAGGCAACAGTACAACAGACCGCTGTTCAATATTTGTTCCAGCGTTCGTCATACTCATTATCCCAGTCCTTTTTCAGAACGTGCTCCGACATGCGCATTGTATCCTCGCTTTCGGATTTGATTTTCTTCATTATTCTGTCTTTTTTTTCCAGAACAATCTTCTTTCCGTCGGATATCATGATCAGTGTCTCGCCTTCCTTTAGGCTGAGTTCTTCGCGTATGTCTTTGGGTATGCTTATCTGACCCTTGTCACTTATTTTCACTGTCTTGATGTCTTCCATGTTGATCAATTCTTACTAGTAAGAATTATCTTACTAAATATTTAAAGCTTCAATAAATCTCCATCTTTATCTCGCGGATGTCGCGAAAGCCTTTGTCGCCCGTCACGAAACGCGTACAACCGCAATCTAGGGCTGTGGCGAGATGAATGCAGTCGAAGTACGTCAGCTTCTTTTCTATCTTTCCATGATAGCGCGCGCGCAGCATTCCTGCTGCCTTTGCAATCTCCACTGTAACCGGCATTATCTCAAGATTTGGCAACGACTGTATGTACATCAGTATTTCTTCGACCTTTTCCTTTCCTTTTTTTCGTCTTATATGGAAAGCAAGTTCGCTAAATAATACGGAAGAAATGACAGCGGGTGTTCCTGCTTTCAGTTTGTTAAGATAAGTCCCGGCAGCTGTTGCATTTTGCGGGTCGTTCGACAGTACGTCCATGAAAACGAACGTGTCGAGATAAATCTTTTCGGTCATGTGAACCATCGGTAATATTTTTCTTTTTTACGAACGTCAGTAAGCCATAAATATAATAAATTCTTTTCCGTGAAAGCTTCGCTTTCAGGGACTCAGAAAGACTTTGTCTTTCTCGAGTTGGGAAACCTAGCTTTCGGCCGAAGATCGGTATTACTCTTCCTTGATGTGGCGGCGCACGTTTTTTATCGCCACGCTTTCGCCGGCTTTTTTCAGCCCCTCTACGGCGTCGGCGGGCTTTTTCATTATCATTATCTTGTCGTCGATTTTCGCCATGATGATTTCGTCACCGCTCTTAAGGCCAACGGAGTCTCGCAGATATTTTGGTATGACTACCTGACCTTTCGAGGACACACGGCTGCTGTTCATAATAGTCCTATTTCTTACTTTTGTATATAAAGTTTAACTTTTGGTTGAATAGTAAGCTTATTTAGTTAATTTCTTTACTTCTATTACGATTTCTAGTGATAATTACTGACTCTGACCGTAGCAAAAAGCCGTAGCTGATGTATCCAAAGGTTTATACCGTGGTTAAAACACCGTAATGGCTATGAGCAAGAAAGGTGTCCGGTATGAATGCAGTAATAGTAACAAATCAACTAAGCCAACTAAGGTCGACGACTCTAGCTACTGGATTATTCAATACGCATGCTAACACATGCAGTACTTGCTTCTTTTCCTGAGGTGTTTGGTATGTCAAAGTACTCTAATCTATCCAAAGAAATCACAGCGGGCGTCCTGTCCGCTATGCTGTCATTCGGCAGCCATGCCACGGGCAGTTATGCAGGCAATCGGGCGGCTGTAAAATACGAGCAGTCGGAGTCAAGTGCGAGGCACACGTCAAATTACGGCAACCAGCTTAACAGCTGGCTTGACCAGGTAGGCTACGGCAGCAACAATAAGATGAAGGGCCTGTTCAACTCGAACATGTCGGACGACAGCAAATACATGTGCGCGCTGGCATTCTATGACGAGATGACAGGCAAAAGCACTCCACAAAAGCATGAAAGCGAAATGATGCACCTTGAGCCGTATGAAGAGGCAGACGGCAGCTTTGGTTACAGGGACAGAAGAAAGGGTCACATAGTAGCGATGGCAAATAAACTGCCAAACGGCCTGTTCACATATTACGGACCAAAGGAGTTCACTTCACTGATGTTCGGGCGTGGCGAGCTAAGCACGTTAGTAGACAGAACGGCGAACGGCAAGTACTTCGACAAGAACTAGCCCGTCTAAAGAAAATCCTTTTGGATTTTCATAAACCTTTCTTCTTTTTTATTTTTTCCCTTTTATTACATTTTTCCCTGTTTTTGCCTATTTATATGTCACTTTTGAGTAGTGAAATCTTTATATACTACTTACGCACATATAGATAGTATGGCAAGAAAAACAATATTTCCGGGAAAAGGTACAGAAGACGGAAAAACGACTGCCCCATCATTTAAAGAGACAAAGGCGGGAAATACGGCGGGTCCTGTTTATCTAGGTCTTCCAAGCGAAGGCAGGTATCCTATGTTTGATGCACTTTCGAAGGCTGTTGACAAGTATCTGGGCTTCATACCGCCATTTAATGAGGCAAGGAAAGAAAAAGGCGATAAGCCTGCTCCTCCGCCTCCACCTAAGAACGGCTTCAGCAGAAAGGATTACAGGGATGCTGATACACTTGAAAGTGAATTCGCGTACGCCGACATAAAGAGAGACGCACGTGAGCGCGGCTACAACGTTGTAGAAATGCCCGACATGCGCATGAATTCTATATTCGGTAACATAGGCTACGAAAAAGACAACGACATTTACATTGCCATGAGCAAGGTCAATACAAAACAGGGTGTAGAGGTAATTGCGCACGAACTGATGGCTAAAGATCTGCAGAGGAAAACGGGCATATATGAGCACGACTATTTCCATCCTGTCATAGAATGGCTGCAGGGTTCTGCAGCAATGACTTACATAACAGGCCGCAACAAGCCTGACACTATGGACAGTTACGTCCATACTGCTATGGAAGCCTGCGCTGCTTAATTTTTGCGCCTTTTCGCATCATCTTTTTATTATAGCAAACCAATAGTTAGCCATGGCTGCAGACATCGGCGCGATACTATTCGTGAATCTTCTCGGAATGACGGGCTATCCTGGATCGCCGTTTACCGGCAACATATACCGCGACCTGATAATGTTTCTGATCGTGCCGACGATTTTCATAATATTCGTTCTCTACATAGCAACAGGGCGGATAATACCTGACAAGAAAATGCGTATCATGCTCGGCGTGGGCGCGTACCTGTTCATAATAGTCAGCGGCTACTACAGCGTATTTGCGCTGCTGTCGGGCCCGTACTTCATATTCCTTATATTCATCCTCGGGCTGCTCGGCTTCATCGTCGGCCATTTCAGGCGCGGGGGACACGGGGGCGGGTTTTCAGGCAGCCACAGTTATGGAGGCGGATTTGCAGAAGGGGGAAAAATTGGTGCCTTTGAGTTTACAAGCAGAGCTCAGGCAAATAGAAGAATGAAAGAATTGCATGGCGAGATAGAAGAAGATGCCAAAGAAATGAGACGCATAGAGGGTCAGCCTGAGTCAAGAGAGAAAGTTGCACGCATGGAAGAAAGGATATATAACAAAAAGGAAGAAATTCGTCAGATAAAAGAAAGGTTGAGGACTTTACCCGGTTAATGTGATAATTTATGTCAGTAATCTCATTCATTGATCCGGCCACTTTGCCGTTCGTGTCGACGTTTCTTTTTGTGTTCGCCGTGGTCTTCGGACTGCTCACTTACTCCAAAGTCGGCGGGTTTGACAAGCGCGTCAGCGGCGCGATTGCTGCGGCTATCGGCCTCTTCTCAATGGCTTACGAGCCGCTCGTGACTTCGCTGACACAATATATGCCTATTGCCGTAGGTCTGCTTGTCATACTTTTCTTTGTTGCGTTTATCCAGAAAGTTCTTGGAGGGGGAGAGAATAAAGATTACTTCCCGCTCATCATTGCGCTCGGGATATCCCTTGTGCTGCTCGGTATGTTCAGCGACCGGCTTGTCGGCTACCTGCCATATGGCATCGATGTCAACATGGTGCTATGGGGAGTCGGTATAGTTGCCGTGTTATTATTCTTCTGGTTTATATACAAAACAAAGAACGAGTAGCGTGGTTAGCGCGTAATTCACAAAACATATATATACACCCGCAAGCAAGTAATAGAAAGTGATTAAATGGCGTTTACATTGAATCCTGCATCGATTTTGGGGCCTGAGTTCTACGGCTTCCTGTTGCCCTGGATATTCACGTTCGCAATCGTTTATGCGCTGCTTCTTAAGGCGAAAGTTTTGGGCGACAACAAGAACATAAACGTCGCGCTTTCCTTCGTCATCGCGTTCTTTGTGACGGGCGCTGCGGGACCGCAGATGGCAGCGTTCTTCATCAACCTGTTCGGCGGGGCCGCCATGTATCTTGCCGGCATACTGGTATTGGTACTTTTCATGTCGCTGCTAGGTTTCAAGATGGAGACACTTCAGAGCACCAAATATCTGATCGTGATAATACTGATTGCAGTCGGGCTGTTCCTTGGTTC
>DATDYJ010000018.1:0-4799 GCA_035289025.1 archaeon | reverse complement strand
GTGTGTGACCGGTCGCCGGGTCAACCCCAACAGCTTTTTGATATACAGAGTGTCTTTGATAGAGCCAGACCACTATCATGGTCACAGCAATTACCAACAAAACAACCAAAGCGACATTTTTGATTTTCATATTCATCTTTTCGACAAAACTTCTATATTCTTCTTTACGACTGCCATATCGCCCCGGTATTTTCTTAGCTGCAGCATGTATTCTGTCTTTGTCATATTCCTTTCGTCAAAATATCTTTTCTGGAGGGCTTTTATACTGTCTTCGATCCGTATTTTTTTGGCGTTCAGCCTTCTTATTTTTATTTTTCTGCGGGGCGATTCAGTAATCTTGGTTATGATTATAGCGCCGATAGTTACAATTAAGCCTGTAAGACCGATGGACGACCTGTTTTCGTAAATATACGACAGCACGTTTCCGCGGCTCGATGCCGCCAGAACACCGCCGAGCGAATGGCTCGCCTCCTTTTCGTCTATGCTATTCACGACGCCGATAAGCGCGGCTTTCGAATCTTCGAAGAGCTCGCTTTCAAACATCTCCAGCGCGCGGCTGAACGCGGCTTCTTCTTCCGCCACATCGATGCCCGATAATTTTGCCTCCTCTATCTTGCTTTCTGCCGTGTCTATGAGATTGTAATCCTCCACGGCCATATCTTTTATGGTTTCCACGTAGTTTGACATTGAAAGCGACGCCATGTAGTCGCCCTTATCGAAAAGTACCTTCGCTTCGGCAAGTGTGTCGTTTGCTCTTGTTATTGGCAGTTCCATCTGCTTCATTTCATCTATTCTTATCTGCGCCGTTTCCAGCGCCGCAGACGCGCTGGCATCTGCCGCGGCAAATGCGGCATTCGAAAGAATCAGCGCGAAAAATATTACAACGAGGGTTTTCTTTGTGCGTTTCCCTGCTCTGGTTAATTCCCTGTTGAGTTGTTGCATGGTTTTTTTGTACAGTTCTTTGCTGATCTTTGACTCTTCGAACCGTTTCCTCTGGAGGTCTTCTATTTCCCTTGTTATGACAGCTTTCGCACCCTTCTTTTCCGTTCTGCACTTTATATCTGTCATTTCCCTTGTTATGGCAGCAAGGCGGTTGTTGTATTTTTTCTTCACTTCCTCATATTCCCATTTGTTCATTTTGTTGCTTATGAATGTTTTTTCCTGTGAATCCCTCAAGAGAGACAGTATAGACCTTTCTTCTTTTTCCAGCTTGTGAAGGCATTTTTTCAATTTTCTTGAACGAATTTTCCTGAAACTAACGACACCTGTTACCATTAGTCCGAGTATTATGAATGGCGAGTAGGGACCGTATCTGGCGAATATCTTTGCCTGTATAATGCTTCCTTCTGCCTCGTTTTTGTACACGGCCATTCCTGTTATCGCTCTTTCTTCGGACCTTTTGTAGTCGCCTCTGTCAAACGCCAACACGGCAAGCGACTGAAGTTTCTGTGTTTCCGTCGCGTTAATGCCGTACGATTTCGCCTCGTCTATGAGCCCCGTCAGCGTGTTTATTGAATTTTTCGCGCTGATTGCCGTGCCAGCCGTTTTTATTATTTCCTCTGATAATGCTTTTGCCGTGTCGTAATCAAGACTTTCCATGCTTTGCTGCGCAGCTTTCAGGCTGTTTTCAATTTCGTTGTCCACTATTCCTGCATCTGCCAGTGCGATCACTGCATTTTCCGCGTCTTTTACAGCAGCCTTTGCGGTGTCTTCTATTGTGCTGTGCACAAACAGTACAGTGCCTGCCGAGGCGGTGACCTTTGTTTCCTTTGACGAGTCTGTTCTTTTTGAGTATCCCGACGCTTCGATCGTGATGTTATGTTCGCCGAATTCCTCGTACTCGGGTACGTTGACGTACAGAATGAAACGCCTGCTTGCTCCGTATGAAAGATTGCCGTCAGACGGCGGCATTGTTATTATCTGTGATTGCGGGTAGCCGTACACTGAAAGTTTTATGCTGTTTATTACCGTCAGTTTCTCTGTGTTTGACACAAGCACTGCTATAGACGTACGGTTTCCGCGATAGACGTCGGTCCTGTTGATTGTTGTCACTTTTATCCCATATTTTGCCGATGTCATTTCTATGGATGGCTGGCTCCCGCCTCCGCCGGTTGTAACGGATACGGGCACAGGACAGTCGATATCGTTAGTGCTAAAACATCCTATACCGCAGATGCCGTCCGTGCCGGAGCACGACACAGAAATGCTTTTGCAGCTTGAATATGTGGCATTGTAATTCACAGTTATGTTCGCGCAGACGGATACGGTCCCGCTCTCTGCGGACGAATTCAGGATCGCGGTTATAATGCTTGTGTTTGTTGCCGACCTGTTTGAGATATTGTCGATAAATGTGCTGACAGAACCTGATTCGTTGGTCCACCCGGCAGGCAAAGACCAGTTGAGCGTTACATTGTAGGCGGTCTCATTGCCTGTATTCCTGTAAGTCACGCTCAGGTTCGCCGTCGAACCTTGCAGGATATTGTTCGGCGATGATACAGAACTTACTTCTATGTACGGTCCGCCTCCGTAGCTTATCATTGACACGACTGTTGAGTTTGACGCGGGCGCTGCTGTTTTACCAGGATCTGACGGGGTTGCAGTCAGCGTAACCGTCATGCTTCCTGTACTGTCAGTTTCGGCAAATTTTCCGGTTACGTTGATGTACATGACGGATTTTGCAGCGAGCGAAAACGGATTTGTCGTATTGTAGAATATGTCTATGATCGGCCAGTCGTCGGATATGTCTATATTCAGCGTATCGTCGCCGGTATTGTTAACTGTCAAAATCCCTATGGGGCTTGTTGTGCTTATTATGCCGTACGCCGTCATATTTATCGGCGTGATTCTCCACGTGTAGTCCAGCGTGCTGTTAATATACGATGTTGCTGTCGTGTTTTCAATTCTCCTTGTGTCGTTGGAAAATATACGGTACTGGTAAGCCCTGTCAAGACCGTTGGTTGTTATCGAGGCGTTCCACAAGTCCCTGCTCAAATTCGACATGGTCAGGTTTATCCAGTCAGCGTCATATCTGTACTGGAATACGACGGAGCTGACATTTGTCAGGTCAGTTACGTTCACTGTGAAATTCAGTACGCTTCCCGGATCCACATCGTCGGTAGCATTCGGCGCAAAAGTCACGGAGTTTACAGAAGGCGCCGTGTGATTATCGACGTATAAAGTGAAATTCGAAGACGCAAAGTTCACACCAGATTCGTTATTCGTGGCAAGACAGTTCCACGAAAATATTCCGTCGGGCACGGAAATTGTGAAGTTTGATATCTCGTTACTGTGGTTGCCTGCACCCCTCAGATAAGAAGCGTTTATTTCATCCGGGGTTCTTGATATGTCCGACATTCTTAGCTCATCTATTATTGAGTTTGACTGCAACGATCCGGTTGATGAGCTTCCTACATACATGTACTGTCCGGGCGAACCGACGGTCTCGATGTTCGAAGGATCGTTTGTTGTCGTGCTCTGGTTTGAGCCGTCAACAAAAAGATTGACCATGGGCAAAGAGCTTGTGTTCCACACAGCCGCTATGTGGTGCCACTCGCCCTGCGACCATCCTGCTATGCTGGCATATGCATCGTCCTGCTCCCCCATGGCCGCCCCGCCGACGCCGAAAATTGACGCGTAAAGGGATCCCGCTCCGTCCGTATATATTTCCACGTCATTCGACTGATCCTGCGTTGCAAAAAAATACGCGGTGTCGCTTGCGGGGTCGAAACCTACATTTGTCCAGAGTTCCACTGTTCCGGCTGACAGCGACATCTTTCCCGGTGTCGGATACCTCAAAGTATCCGAGTCGTTGACGAGAATCCCCTCAAGAAATTTTCCATCGGCAAAAGATGAAGACGAATTTATACCCTGTGTGCCGTCGGTGCATGTGTAAGTATTGTTGAAATGGCAGAGGAGTGTCGTTGCCGAATCGGCGTCCAGCTCCATGATGTTTTTTGTCGCGTTCAGAGAGAAATTGCCGTTTATATTGCTGTACAGCGAGACGCTGAAGACGTTCTGGTCGTCTGTTGCGTTACAGAAAAACGTCGCTGTGCTTGCATGGGTCAGATTCATGTCATCGGGGGAAATAAGGTTGACTGAGGCAGTTGAAATACAGACGAAGAACATTACAAAAACCAGTGCTATGAGGCAAGTAAACCGCATTATAACTACTGCGTATTTAAGCCTAATATAGATAATTACGATAGCATTACGGTTTTATGCGGTGGTTTGGTGGATAATTTTGTAGATGGTTCTGTTATGGTTGTCATGAAAGGAGACGAATATGACAGCAAGATTTCCGATATTGTGGAACGTGTTGCCAAGAAAAGTGTGTGCTATGTTTGTATGCGGAGAGGCTGTGCTGACGTGATACGGGATATAAAAAACGCCGGCGGCGATGCCGACGGGTTTGTTTTCATCGATACAAATGATAATGCCGAGTCGGATGGCAGTCATATTTATCTCGGCAGTTCTGCCACTCTTGAGACGCTGCGCGACGCTGTGGCAAGGATTGTTGACGAGGTTCATCCGGAAATTCTGGTATTCGATACGCTGGATATGCTTCTTGGCCATGGCGAGAAGTTTCACGTGATGAAATTTGCAAACAGTATTATGTGTTCGGAAGGCATTGTAAAAAAGATGTTCCTTATTGTCGGCAATAACGGCGGCATGTGTGGTCTCGTTGATGATATGAAAATGATTGTTGAAAAAAGCATCGAGACATCAAATATATAAGTTTTGGCGTACAGTTGAGTTACAATGAAAACCGTGATGGTGGTGGATGACGAGGCGCCCATAAG
>DATDYJ010000017.1:0-6299 GCA_035289025.1 archaeon | reverse complement strand
TCCTATTCGCTCAAGGCACTTGAACACATTGTCGTCAAACATGTTGCTGTAGAAACTCACGGATTTCGGGACTTTCAGCCTCTTGCGCTGGCATTCCTTCAGAAATATCTCGTGGTCGAGACTAAGCGAGTCTGTTATCACACCGTTCCAGTCGAATACTACACATTTTATCATTTGAATTCACTTTTTACTTCGTTTAGTATGAAACATTTTATCAGTTTTTTCATTTCTAAATAATGTTTTAACTTTGAATAATGATGATCTGAACCATTTATTACATTCAGTTTTGCTCCAATTATTTTTGCGAATGTCTTGCTATATTTTATTGGAACTATTGTATCTTTGTCACCATGAACTATAAATGTTGGGCAAGAAATTCCTTTTGCAAGATTAATAGCGTCATAGCCTTGCATATCCTCCCAAAAATCCCATTTCAGTGTATAATCCTCACCTTCGCGATTATAATGAAATATATCATTCTTTTCCCATTTTTTGAGGATTTTATTTTTCGGACCACGTATTCTTTCATTCCAGAATTTTATTGGATTTGTTACTGGCGATTTTAGAGCAAGGAATTTTATCTTCTTGTCTTGCGATGCAACTACCAGAGAAACAAGCCCCCCAAAACTCGAGCCCAAAAGTCCAATATTGTAGTTTCCCTTTTGTCTTAGGTATCTTATCACTGCACGTAGACTTTCAGCAGCCTTGGTTATTGTTATATCGCTGGAAACTGCACGTGTTTTATGTCCATAAGCGGGTCCATGTCCGTAGTATTCGTATCTCAGCGTTCCTATTCCCTCTGAATTGAATTCTTTCTCCAGTTCCAAAAACAGCTTGGCATTCCTATTCGAGGTAAATCCATGGGACATAACTATGACTAAAGAAGAATTTTTCGGAATTGAAAGTGCGCCAGAAACCTTGTGTCCAGACGAATCTAAAATTTCTATCTCCTTGGCCATATCTTTCTTAACCTCTGAAATCTCCTAAATTTTTTTGCGCACCGTATTTCATTTCATGTAGTGTTTTTGTCATTTGTTTCTCCTTTCTCTGTGCCGACCAGTGGTACGCTTCATCTCTTGTATCTTTAGTCATAAGCACTATGACCTTGCCTTTCTGTGTTCTTGCCGTTCTGCCTGCACGCTGTATCTTTCTTATAGCAGATGGTGTCGGCTCATAAAATATCACTGCATTCGTCTCCACAACGTCCAGACCCTCCTCGGCTACCTGGCTTGCGCACAACACGTTATGGAACCCCATCTGGAATTCATTGAGTATCTGTATCTGTTCTTTTTGGCTCAGTCCCTTGCCCTTCTTTTTCGCTTGTCCTATGAATTCTACGGGCCCCGCGCCTTTTATCTTCGAAAGCGTCTCGTATATTTTCTCTATTGTATCCCTGTAGTTTGCGAAAACTATTATCCGCGCATCCTTGTTCTTCAGTTCGTTCGTTATTATTTCCACAAGCTTCGTGAGCTTGGGATGCTCCTTTCCTTCCTCGTCCAGTTCCTTGCATAGTCTTAGCGCGTTGATAAAATTCTCATCTTTTTGCAGCCGCACCGACGCCTTTGTCTCCTCTTTTGACAGCTTCTCTAAGTACGTGTACGCGCCTGAAAGGCACTGCGTCTCTACTAGCATAAGCGCATGGTCCACTTTTATGACTTCTGCAATGATTGACATGGCCGCGAAAGCAGAGCCCGTTTTCTTTCTCGCAAGAGTCTGCTGAAGATTCAGCAGCTGTGTTTTGTTCACGTACGCGTTGTTTATTACGCGCCAGCTCATAAGCTTTCTGATTCTTGAATCTTTGATGTTCATCAAATAAGTGCGGAGAGATTTCATCGGTGTCGGCAGTTCTACAGTTATCCATTCATTCTCGACTTTCTGAACATACGGTTTCACATCTTCATCCTCACGCGTTTTAATCTCGACATTTTTTATGAACAGAAGATCCCTGACTTCTTTTATTTTGTAGGCCTGGCCTCCGGGCGATGCCGTCAGCGCAAGTATCAGCGGGTCTTTTGCAGTTTTCATGTATATTTTTGCAATGAAAACGTAGGCGTACTGTCCGACACATCGGTGAGCCTCGTCGAACACGACAAGCGAGAAGTCCGCAAGATTTAGTATGTCTGCCTTGAGATCGTTTTCAATCGTTTGCGGGGTTGCAAATATGATGTCATTTTTCTTGTATATGTTTATCCGCTCTTCCGCCTTGGTTTCGCCCGTGATTGCAACGAGCTCGACCCCGAGTTTCATCATCCTCTCGAAATTCCGCTTATGCTGCTCCACAAGCGGCTTTGTCGGCGCCAGAAAAAGTACCCTGCTCTTCGCGTCGTGCCGCAGCCGCTCCGCCGCAACAACGGCAGCTATTGACGTCTTTCCCATGCCTGTTGGTAGAACACAGAGTGTGTTCCCGGTCAGCGCGGTATTAACAACGTCCTCCTGGTAAGCTCTGCTTTCGATGGCATTCTCATTGATCCATGGATGCTTGACGTATTGCATGAGTAAGAATCGCCTACGAAAGTTAAAAAGGAGTTAAAATATGGCTGGCATCAATATAGTTTCATGGACGTCCGAGCATCCGTATTGGCAAAAATAAAGCCGGCCAAGCAGGAAGAAGAGCGCGTTAAAGCGTTTGTCAGCCAGCTACAGGCCGTGTCCAAGACAGTGTCCGGCCTTGACGCCGTTATCGTCGGCTCGATCGGCAAGTTTACCTGGCTCGCGGGCGATCACGACGTTGACGTTTTTCTGATGTTTGACCAGACTGTGGCGCGCGAAGAGCTAGAGCGTCTCGGTCTTGAGTACGGCAAGCGCATCGCGCAGGAGCTCGGCGGCAAGACAGATATCAAATATGCCGAGCACCCTTATGTGCACGCAGTGATAAAGGGGTTTGATGTCGATATTGTGCCGTGCTACCGCATACGTCACGGCGAAAAGATAAAATCCGCCGTTGACCGCAGTCCGCTGCACCTGCAGTACGTGCTTGATTATATGCGGCCCAGCCTTGCGGATGAAGTCCGGCTGCTCAAGCAGTTCTGCAAGGGCATCGGCGCCTATGGCTCCGACGCAAAGCACCAGGGATTCTCCGGCTACATCTGCGAACTGCTCGTCCTTCAGTACGGCTCCTTCGATAAAGTCATCGACGCCGCGTCAGCATGGCGGCCGCCTTTCACGATAAACGTAGAACGCCACCTTGGTCTTAACATGAATAAATTTCACGGACCCCTTGTAATAATTGATCCGGTGGATGCCGACCGCAACGTTGCCGCCGTGGTGAGCGGTGACAGCTTTGTACGGTTCGTTTCCAGCTGCAAGAGATACCAAAAACAGCAATCTGTAGACTTCTTTTTTGCAAAGCCGAAGAAACCACTTACCCCAAAGCAGACATCCGACCTTGTGAAAAGAGGAACAGGGTTTTTTGCTATCGAATTCAAAAGACCGGACGTTATTGACGATACACTTTACCCGCAACTGCGCCGCGCGCTGGCACGCTTCGTCAGCATGCTTGAGTACAATGAATTCCGTGTCGTCCGCGCAATGGAATTCGCAAAGAAAGACCCTGTAATGATATTCGAGCTGGAGGTCTGTCAGCTGCCGTCAATCAAGAAAATGACGGGCCCGCCGATCTTTGAGGAAAAGCACTCCGCCGAGTTTCTCGGCAAGTACGCGAAAAACTTCGTTTACATACAGGACAACCGCTGGGTCGCCGACATGCCGCGCAAATATATCACCGCCGAGCAGATGTTCGTGGACTTTCTGAAAAATAAGCCCGAGGCACTGGTAGAGAGCGGCATACCGAAATACATTGCCGCAGCGATAACAAAGAAGAAAGCCGTACACGGCAAAGCTTTCTGGAAGCTCGTGAAAAGAAACGTGCCGTTATCGTGCCATCTTGCCGAGAGATATTTCGTTGATTATTCCAACGATTTTATTTCCTAACTATGCTGAATTCCATTTCCTTGCTGACATGTGACGGACGGAATTTCTGCTTGAATTTTGTAAGTTCCTTGCCGCCGCCGCCGAAATCCGCAAAATCGTATCCTGCCGACTTCAGAAATGCAAGGTCCTCCAGATAGGAAAATTCTCCCATGTCGTCTACGGCGTAGTCTTGTATGCCAAGCTGCGAATAGAAATTGTTGCTGTTGGGTATTTTCCAGCCGCCGTTCATCGCATGAACAACACCGTCTACAACAATAAACCTCACGGAGTCGTATCCAAGAAACCCGTTATTTACTGCGGAAACATAATGCTCCTGCTTTGCCCGATCGGATGCCTGGCGATGCTTCTTCCATCGGTCCAGTATGTTTAGTATGTCCCTCCTCGAGACCGCATCCTTCCCAACTATCTCTATTTTGTGATTTCGCTGGAATGCATTCCTTAGATTGCGCAGCTTTTTCATGGCAGTTCCCGGCAGGGCGGGGTCCCATCTTTTCAGGTCGTACACAGGACAGTAGTAAATGTAGGACGGTTTTACGAACCTGTATTCCTTCAGCGCCTTTGCCATGCGCCATAGTTCTTCGCTTATTTCAGCCCTCACCTTTTTCGCTCCGTCTTTGAATGCCCAGCGAACGAACTCTGCAAAGAACGCGAGCCTTTTTTCTTCCGGCGCAAGCGGGTCCGTATAGCACCATATGTCGCCCTTGTCCACGAACCCCAGTATCCCGTATTTTCCCTCGAATATCGGGAACACACAGGATTCGTACATGGCACCGACGTTCATGTAATGGTAGAAATTATGTTCTGGTCCGTGACCCTGTTTTTCTATTATTTTTCTGACAGCGTCGCAATTAACGTTTGTTATGATTTCCATTTTTTAACCTTTGTAAGTTTCTATTAATAAATCATTCTACTAATTATTAGACGTATGAATAAAAACGGCACACCCGAAGACAAAAGTACCGGCGGCAGACAGAAAAAATTCCTTTTTGTTTCCAAGGAAGCGCTTATCGGAGACGTTTGCTGGGAAGTCATGAAAGAAGGGCACATGGTAAAGTACTACATCGGCAAGGAAGACCAGAAGGACGTATGCGACGGATTCGTTGACAAAGTGGACAGATGGGAAGACTGGATAGACTGGGCGGACGTAATAATTTTTGATGACATAGGATTTGGAAGCATAGCAGACAAGCTGCGCAAGGAAGGAAAGCCTGTTGTCGGCGGATCCGTGTATACAGACAGGCTTGAGGACGATCGGGAATTCGGCCAGTCTGAGCTCAATTCTTTGGGCGTTCCAACGCTGCCAAACTGGAACTTCACGGACTTTGACGAGGCCATAAAATTTGTCGAAGAAAACCTCGGCCGCTACGTGATAAAACCCAGCGGCAAAGCGCAGATAGATAAGGAGCTACTGTTCATAGGCAACGAGGAAGACGGAAAAGACGTAGTACACATGCTCGGACACTACAAGAGGAATTGGTCTAGGAAGATAAAATCGTTCCAGCTTCAGGCATTTGCGCCGGGCGTGGAAATTGCCGTGGGAGCTTTTTTCAACGGCAAAGATTTCATCATGCCGATAAATGTTAACTTCGAGCACAAAAGGCTTTTTCCCGGTGACCTGGGCCCGTTATCGGGCGAGCTTGGCACCATGATGTACTGGAACTATTATCCAAACAAAATATTCACAAATACTCTGGCCAAGATGAAGGAAAAACTTGCGGCATCGGGATATACAGGCTACATAGACATAAACTGCATAGCTAACGCAAAAGGCATATGGCCGCTCGAATTCACATCAAGATTCGGCTACCCGACAATCAGCATACAGATGGAAGGTATATTGACGCCAATCAGCGACTTTCTATACGATCTCGCTTCCGGCAACGATTTCATGCTCAAAACAAAGAAGGGATTCCAGATAGGCGTTGTCGTTGCCGTGCCGCCGTTTCCGTTCGACGACGCCAACGCCTTCCGCAAATATTCCGAGGAGGCAATAGTATTTTTCAGAAAGCCTAACCTTGACGGCGTGCATCTGGGCGATGTGAAGCTCGCAGAGGATTACGACTGGAAATTGGCGGGCAATACGGGTTACGCCCTGATCGTTACGGGCTCGGGCGACACGGTTGAGACGGCAAGAAAGGTTGCGTACCAGCGCGTCTCGAATATAATGCTCCCCAACATGTTCTGGCGAAATGATATAGGAGTCAGATGGAACAAAGACAGCGATCGGCTGCAGACCTGGGGATATATTTACTAAGTGAGAAGAAATTTCATGAAAGAGCCTATTTACGTAAAGAGATCGCGTTACGGAAGAGGTGTTTTTGCGTCGCGGGACATAAAGAAGGGTGAAAAAATATGCATTATGGCAGGGG
>DATDYJ010000016.1:0-2876 GCA_035289025.1 archaeon | reverse complement strand
GTTTCTTTCACAGTTGCTGGACAGATGCCATCACCTTCGACGATTCCACCACCTAATACGACTAATTCGACGGTCTCTGTAAAGGAATTCAACATAACTGCGAAGCAATTTTCATTCGAGCCCAACACGATAACTGTCAACAAAGGCGACACTGTGCGAATAAACGCAAGGAGCACGGACGTTACGCACGGGCTCGCGATAGCGCAGTACGATGTTGACATGCAGCTCGCACCTGGGCAGACACAAACAACAACGTTCACGGCGGACACGGCAGGCAACTTCTCATTTATCTGCAGCGTATTCTGCGGTTCCGGACACGGCAGCATGAGGGGTACGCTGGTCGTGCAATAGAAATTTAAGGTATTATGATAAGAGTAATTAATGGAAAGAATTGAGCAGTACAGGACTGCCGCACTTTTTTTCAATGATGTTCTGGGAAGATCTCTTGCAGATATCGGATACGATCCGAACCAAGAATCTTCCGCAGCTGCG
This sequence comes from archaeon, assembly GCA_035289025.1. Taxonomy (GTDB): domain Archaea; phylum Aenigmatarchaeota; class Aenigmatarchaeia; order GW2011-AR5; family GW2011-AR5; genus GW2011-AR5. The sequence continues at coordinate 2,384 of DATDYJ010000016.1, read as the reverse complement.
ATTGAACACGCCTCCAAGGTACTTGCGAAATTCATCAGGAAAGCTAACCAACGATTTGATGCACAACCTGAAAGAATTATTGGAGAAAATGTTTATTTCACCGATGGAGCCGGTGATATTGCTCTTTTCAGGACTAGCGTGTTTCCTGAAACACTTGACAGAACAGGCATGAAATTCTATATCGATATGGCGATGACAGTTTATAGTGATATGTTTGAAATGTCAGGGTATCCAGCATACGGCGAACTTGCAGATCATTTCGAAAGGTACCGAAGATGTATAAATCTGGCCCGGAACCGCTATATGCATTTTGCAGAACCAAAAGAAGGACCTGTACGTATAATGTCACCACAAAATCTTCATGGATTGCTAAACCGTGACGGCACAATAAAATGGCTTAACTAGTTATAACGGGCTTTTAGATAAAAATAAGTTTTAAATATCTCCGTTTACATGTTTTAGAATATTATAAAAGTTCTAATAACTAAACTTTCCAAGAGAAAGACGCCAAAAGGCGTCAGTTTTTTCGAAAGTTTAATCAAAGAATAACAGTGAAGTAATAAAATAAATGGAGTGGTTCAAAATGGGTACAGCATATCCGCAGGCAATTGCACATGAAAAGATCGATTTTAGGAACGTTCCTACTTCTCCTTACGTAAAGGATTTCCACGAGACAAGAAAGCAGGCTCTTGTTGCTCTCCTGCCGGAAAACGTGAAGATACTCAAATTCCACCAGTCTTTGTGTCCGGGGTGTGTGGACGAGGAAAGATGGATGGAAATGAAGATAGACTCCGTTGTATACGTCAAGGACAACAAAGTATGGATGACAAAGACGTGCGGAATGCACGGCAATTTCACCGAGGTTTACTGGTCAGATTACGACATGTACAAAAAGGCCGAGAAATTCCAGGACCCTGGCATCAAGATACTTAACCCGAATATCGACAAGGCTGATTTCGAGATTAACTGCCCGACAGACTGCGGGCTTTGCGTTGAGCACGAAAGCCACACCGGTCTTGGCAACGTAGTTCTGACGAACAGATGCGACCTGACATGCTGGTACTGCTTCTTTTACGCAAAAGAGGGAGAGCCCATATACGAGCCGACCACAGAGCAGATAAAATTCATGCTTCAGAGAATGCGCGATGAAAAGCCCGTGGGCGCCAATGCCGTACAGCTAACAGGCGGCGAGCCTACGCTTCGCGAGGATCTCACGGACATAATCAAGTCGGCGCGAGAGATCGGTTACGACCATGTGCAGCTTAACACGAACGGCATAAACCTGTCGAAGAGCGTGGAGCTTTGCAAGAGCATACATGATGCTGGCAGCCACGTGCTCTACATGTCGTTCGACGGCATGACGCCTGAGACGAACCCGAAGAACTACTGGGAAGCGCAGGGCGCAATAGAAAACTGCAAAAAAGCAGGCCTTGGCATAGTTCTTGTGCCGACAGTCATCGGCGGCGTCAACGACAACGAACTCGGGGACATACTGCGCTTTGGCTTTGGAAACATAGACGTTATACGTTCAGTAAATTATCAGCCTGTATCGCTTGTAGGCCGAATGCCGGACAAGCTCAGGAAGAGACAGCGCATAACCATACCGGGCGCAATAAAGAAGATAGAAGAACAGACGGACGGCCAGGTAGGCAGAGAGCACTGGTTCCCGGTGCCGTGCGCAAAGCAGGTGACTGACTTTGTCGAGGCATTAAAGGAAGAGCCAAAATACCGACTGTCGATTCACTTTGCGTGCGGTATGGCGACATACGTGTTCAAGGACGGCGAGAAAATGGTGCCGCTTCCACAGTTCTTCGATATCGAAGGATTCTTCAACTATCTTGGCGAGCTGACGCAGGAACTGAACACGAGCAAATTCAAACTCATAAGAAAACCTATAGTGCTTGCAAAGCTCATGAAGAACCTGCCAAAATATATTGACGAGGAGAAGAAGCCAAAGGACCTTAACTTCGTAAGAATGCTTATGGGTGCGGTTCAGGGAACTAATTACCACGGACTTGCCGATTTCCACAAGAGTTCGCTCTTTGTCGGAATGATGCACTTCCAGGACCCGTACAACTGGGACATAGACAGAATTCACAAGTGCGACATCCACTACGCAACGCCTGACGGAAGAGTGTTGCCGTTCTGCACGTTCAATGTCATACCTGCTCTTTACAGGGACAAGGTGCAGCGCAAATATTCCATAACCGCGGCCGAGTGGGAAGCAAAGACGGGCAAGAAACTGGACGACGACAAACACCACAGGAAGCTGACGAGGGAAGAGATGCTTGCAATAAAGTCCAGATACGACAAGTTCAGAAAACACAAGGAAAAGGTACCTCAATGGTCTGACTGGGGCGAGGAAGAGACGCACCCTGTGATCG
>DATDYJ010000015.1:0-2285 GCA_035289025.1 archaeon | reverse complement strand
CACCGCGGGGTTCTTTGCCTGCATGTCTGTCTTTATGCGCAATACCGCCTGCCCTTCCTTGAATTTGTGAGAAAGCATCTTCTTCCATAGCTTCATGTTGGTCTTCGGGTCATTATGGCGGCACTTGCACGCGCGGCTGGCAATCTTGAGTTTCTTCCAGCTCTCGCCGCAGGTGCACACGTATGCCGCGTCTATGTTTATGACCTGCTCTGCAATTTTATAATATATCGGGAATCGCTTTGACGCCGTTATTTCCTGATGGACTTTTATCTTGAGCCATTTCAGATCCTCGCGGATCCATGAATAGAATCTTTTCTCCGGCGTCTTGATTTTCGGGTCGGTGTCGTCGAAGCGAAGAATAAACCGCCCGTTGTATTTCTTGGCGTACTCGTCGCAGAGTATGGCAGGACGCGCATTGCCGACGTGTATGGCCCCGTCAGGGTTCGGTGCGAAGCGCACTACAAATTTGTCCCGCGTGAGATCGAGCTCAGGCAGTCCTTTTCGCTGCTCACGCTTGGGAGCCGTGTAACCGCCGAACTTATCCAGCTCGGCCTTCTGTTCGGCTAAAGAAAGCCTGTTTATCTGCTCGACAGCGAGAGCCACTTCTGAGTTAAGCGCCTGCACTCTGCTGCGTAGCTCCGGGTTTTCCGAAAGCAAGCGGCCGAGGACGCTTTTGGCCTGTGCGACGCCATCGTGTTCAATAGCGTTAATTATTGTGTATTTTCTTACCAAATCATCCAGAATGAACACCTTTTTAATCATATAGTGTTCAGAACATATAAAGAGAATCCACCATCTGAATGTGGTGGTATTTCTGTGAAATACCGCTAATAAGATATGTGGATTCTCTTATACCGGAACACCACCAATAATACCACTGTCTAAAGACTTGTGGTGTTCCTTGTATAAAGTAAACTTTTAGAAAAAGTTTAATCAAAATGGGATATAAATGGGAAAATTTTACCACAGCGACATCGAACTGGAAGTGCCGAAAACCGTTTACTATCCGCGCGAAGACTCGTTGCTGATGGGAAAAGTAATAGAGGGACTCAACCTAAGAGGAAAAACTGCGCTGGAGATAGGCTGCGGGTCAGGTTTTCTTTCTATTCTGCTTGCAAAAAAAGGCGCTGAAGTTACTGGAGTTGATATCAACGAGGAAGCAGTTGAAATAACGAAGGAGAATGCGGTCTCGAATAGCGTAAAGATCGACGTCATGCATTCAAACCTCTTCTCTAACGTAAAAGGTAAATTTGATTTGATCGTATTCAACCCGCCTTATCTGCCGGTAGAAGAAGGCGAGACAGACTTCACATATGCCGGCGGTCTGAGCGGCAGGGAAACGGTAGAAAGATTTGTTTCGGGTGTAAAAAGCCATTTGAATGAACACGGCAGCGTCTTAATTGTTATCTCTTCGTTAACAGGCGAAAAGGAAGTTATTGATCTCTTCAAAAAAGAATGTCTTGCTGCTTCTGTCATGACCAAGGAAAAGATACCGTGGGAAGAGCTTATCGTTATTCTTGCGCACTATTGATACGTTCCATGTTTTCTAAATAGTGTTGAGGACATATTCCATGGGATACGTCAGCATCTTTTGAATGGTCAGGCGTTTTGAAAAACCAAACAGTGTAATTTCCAAGCATACGATCGGATTTATGGGCCACATGGCTGGCTGAATCTTTTTCATAATTACGCATACAATTGACGCATAGAGTTATGAGCGGATAATCACCAAGAAGTCTTCTGGACCTGTCCATAAAATCTTTCGGTTCGAAAGGTTTCTGTATGCAACCGTCGAAATATCCCTGAGTATTGCCGTGAAATAAATCCAGTATTCTATCAGTTACCAGAAGAATTTTTCCTGTGTAGCTCATATTTTGTCTTATATGCCTCGCGAAACCCATGGGATCAGATGTAATATCTGTATCTACGACCACCATATCCGGGTTTAATTCTACGAGTGCCGATAAGGCTCCATTAACATCACTGGCGCATATCGCTTCGTATCCAGACCTTAGAAGAAGACTTGACTCGAATCTCGCCAGTACAGGTTCGCTTTCAACTACCAATACTTTTCTTTTAGCATTCATATTATCACTGCTTAATAGTAACAATAATATATAAAGCTTTCTTCGGGCGAGTATGAGTATGCCAGTTAACGCGCCGCGCGAGTACTATGTTGCCGAAGAACGCTTCCAGAAGTCAAAGAGCAAAGAAGAGAAGATAGCTGCGCTGGAAGAGATGATAAGGCTCATGCCGCGGCACCACGGCAGCGAGAATGCCCTGGC
>DATDYJ010000014.1:0-5754 GCA_035289025.1 archaeon | reverse complement strand
TTTTGAAAGACTGGGCATAGAGCCGCCCAAGGGCATACTGCTCCACGGGCCTCCTGGCACGGGAAAGACGCTGCTCGCGAAGGCTGTTGCCAATGAAAGCGGTGCAAAGTTTCTTGTCATCAACGGGCCCGAGGTAATGAGCAAATTCTACGGAGAAAGCGAGGAAAATCTCCGCAAGAAATTCGAGGAAGCGGAGAAACACGCGCCGTCAATTGTATTCATCGACGAGATAGATTCGATCGCGCCAAAACGAGAGGAAGTAAAGGGCGAGGTCGAGAAAAGAGTGGTCAGTCAGCTGCTCACACTTATGGACGGTTTGCAGGCGCGTGGGAAAGTTGTTGTCATAGGCGCAACGAATATTCCCAACTCGCTTGACCCTGCGCTGCGAAGGCCGGGGCGGTTTGACCGGGAAATCGAGCTGGGCGTTCCGAACAAGGACGGGCGAAAAGAGATCTTACAGATACATACACGAGGCATGCCTCTTGAAAAGAACGTAGATCTAATTCACGTTGCTGATATTACTTACGGCTACGTCGGCGCGGATCTTGAGGCTCTTTGCAAGGAAGCTGCTATGCACGCGCTGCGCAGAGTGCTTCCTGATATAGGTTCTATAAAGGGAGACCGCCCGATACCGCAGGAAATACTAAAGAAACTTATTGTTAACAAAGAAGATTTTGAATATTCGATGAAGATGGTCGAGCCTTCGGCAATGCGCGAGGTACTGATAGAAATACCGAAAGTGAAATGGGAGGATATAGGCGGACTTGAGGACGTAAAAAGGTCGATGAAGGAAGTCATCGAGTGGCCGCTCAAGTATCCGGACAGCTTCAAGCGCCTTGGAATAAAACCGCCGACGGGCGTGCTGTTATTCGGGCCGCCGGGCTGCGGCAAAACTTTGATGGCAAAGGCCGTAGCAAACGAGAGCGGCGCGAATTTTATTTCCGTGAAAGGTCCCGAGCTCCTCTCGATGTGGGTGGGTGAATCCGAAAAACACGTGCGCGAAGTGTTCCGAAGAGCCAAGCAGGTGGCGCCATCGATAATATTTTTCGACGAGATAGACGCGCTTGTGCCGAAGCGCGGCATGAACGCGGGCGACAACGTGTCGGAACGTGTGGTCAGCCAGCTACTTTCGGAGATATCAGGTCTTGAGGACCTGCACGGCGTTGTTGTGATTGCGGCGACAAACAGGCCGGACATAATAGACAAGGCACTACTGAGGCCGGGGCGCTTTGACCGGCAAGTGCTGGTGCCGACGCCGGATGAAAAAGCGCGGCTTGCCATACTCAGCGTTCACACGAAGGACATGCCTATAGCCGAAGATGTGGATTTGAAGAGGCTTGCGGCCAGTGCCATCGGCTTTTCAGGCGCCGACCTCGAGGCACTTACGCGCGAGGCCGGCATGAGCGCAATGAGACGCAACCCGGACGGCGCGGACAAAGTCTCGCGGAACGACTTTGAAAAAGCGCTCAGGGAAGTGAAACCGTCCGTAACAGACGAAATGAATGATTTTTACCAGAGCATGATAAAGAAAAGAAAGACCCAGGTCATCGAAGAAGATTCAATGTACACAGGTTAAATTTTTCTTAGAAAGAAAAACTTAACTAAAAGAACAACAATAACAGCTGGAAGTGACAACAATGCAATGCATAGCTTGCGGGCGCGAGACAAACGTAACGGCTACAAGAACGGGCATTGCGGCAGCTTTCTGTCATTATCACTATCCCGTGCAACAAAGAATGATAGACATCGTTATACGCATAACTTGCTGACGACTTTTAATCCCCTATTTAGTGATACCCATGAAAAACATAAAAACCGATTTCGAAAAGGCAGGAAACGTGAAAGAAATATTCGAAGTCGTAAAGGATTCTGTAAAGGCCACGCTTGATGAGTCACGGGCAGGTATTGATTTGGGGCTGATTGATCTTGGCAACACTAATCAGGAACTCTTAAGTGCTTACTATCCTATGGGTTCAAATATAATTGTTCTCAACAAGACGCCGCTGCGGCGCATAACGCAGACGAAGCCTGAACTGATGAAGCCGTACGTCTTTGTGATACTGCTGCATGAGTATCTACACTCTCTTGGCTATACTGATGAGGAAACGACAAGACGGCTTACGGTGGATATAACACAGAAAATATTTGATGCACATGTTACTACGGATATGGCCCGTGATATGAGAAAGTTCTTCCCGTTTCTTCTTTACCCCGGCGGACACCCGGCCGTGGACGATATGGATTTAATAGAACTCGACGATGTTGACTACATAGGCTAGACTAATTCCAAACGGTGTAATGGATCTTTAGCAAGGTGCGAACATCTTTATTTTGGCGCCTGATGGTATGTGGCTGCAGCAAAAGGACGCCGTCACGCCGCTGAGCTCGGCAGTAGCTGCCGAATCAAGACCGCAGTTTATGCATGTCATACTTTTCAATTGACGGAGCTTTTAATAGTGGTTTTGGTTCATTTCTTGAATAATAGAATCAGCCTCAAAGCAAATTTATACCCCAAAATTTGGAAGGTTTAGCTTCAAATCATCAAACGGGTTGTTAGATTTTCTTGTTCTTTTATTTTTAGTTTTTCTTTTAGTTGACGAAGTCTTGAAACCCATCCTTTTTTGCACGTGTTTCAAACTTTTACTTCCTTTCATCCTGTTGCATAATTTGTGCGCCAACCTAAGCTTTTTCCCACCTTTTGAGTGCGCTCTAGTATGATCAAGCTCTAAGTCAGATATATTTTTGATTTTTTCATTGCAAATGCTGCAATTTCTTCCATACATGCCTGGATGTTCCCATATGTAAATCCTTTCTGTTGCATTTAGCTTGTTTCTCTTCTTTGTGTTAGAACTAGATACTTTCAACATTCTTGAGATGTCAACTTTCGGAAAAATATCATCTCTTGGCATAGTTACTTACTACCGTGATATTTTTCCCAGATTCCTATAAACGATCCGCAAAAGTTTTGGATGACTTGCATCCCTTCTGCGCCGAGCTCGGGGTTAAAATGAACGCCAAAGTAAGGCTTTTCATTGTGCGCGATCACTTCGAACGGATACTTGCTGGAAGCCATAACATCCAGCGTATCTGGCAGATCATCGAGCTCGTGGGTGCTTGATTTCATCACTGTAAACATTTTCTTCATATCAAGAAGCACAGCGCACGGACGTTCTATCTTTACACGCTCGTTCTTTGCGACTTTTCCTGGAACTATTTGCATTCCTTCTGCCGTGCCTAAGAATAACGATGCGTTGCCGATACCAAGAAGCGGCTTGCCGAAAGACTGTATTATCTTTTCGTTTGCTTTCTGGTTCTTCACGTCGCCGTCTGTGAGAATAACTGCTGAGGCATTCTTTGGAATAGGCGCTCCGATTTTTATCACGGTCTTCTGACCACGAATCAACGCAGCGACTTTGTCCGCGTTTCTTCCATTGTCGACGATTACTATCATATCAATGAATTCACGTCGAACCTTTAAAAGCGTTATTGACGCGAAAAATAAATATTCAGCTTATAAGTTTTTGTTTTTAATGCGAAAATAACAGACGTGCGAATTGACCATTTAAACGTAACGTGCAAGGTAATCGAATGGATGACGGAACACTCCAAAAATATATTGAAGCGGGAAAAATCACGAAGAAAACGCGCGAGTACGGCGTGAGCATAGCGAAGCCTGGAACGCCGTTGCTGGAACTGGCTGAGAAAATAGAAGCGTTCATACGCGAGCAGGGCGGGGAGCCCGCCTGGCCTGTTAATCTTTCGCTCAACGAGTGCGCGGCGCACTATACGCCCGTGCATAATGACGAGACACTGCTGGACGGCAAAGATATTCTTAAGATAGACTGTGGTGTACATGTAGACGGCTATATCGCGGACACCGGTGTGACCGTGCAATGGCACCACGATAAACTGACAAAGGCTGCAGAGGCCGCGCTTGATGCGGCTCTGGACCTTGTTAGGCCGGGTGTAAAAATTTCTGATATTTCCACAGCTATCGACGAAGTGATCCGCGGCCACGGTTTCGTGCCGGTGAGCAATCTCACAGGGCATGCGCTTGAGCAGTACGTCGTGCATACGGAACCGACAATACCTAACGTGAAATATTCATCACCGACAACGCTTGAAGAGGATCAGGTTATAGCAATAGAGCCTTTTGCCTCTACCGGTGCGGGCCACGTCAACGATGGCAGCGATATACAGATATTCGCATTCGAGGCCGACGTTCCTGTGCGCAACCCGGATGCAAAAAAGATTCTTCTTTACGCCGCCCACAAACAGCTGCCGTTTGCGGAACGCTGGCTCATGAAAGAGGGGCAGGAATTCGGCGTGCCCAATTCTTTGTTCAAAGTGCGGATCGCGCTGCGCGAGCTTCTGGCACGCGGCGCCATCCACGGCTATCCGCCGCTGATGGATGCCAAGAAGGGACTGATAAGCCAGGCAGAACACACGGTAATCGTACGGGATGAACCCATAGTGATAACCAGATAAAAGGTTTAAATTGTTTTTATACATCCACCTGATATGCGTATTTACGAAGACATCGTGAAGCCTGCTGTATTTCTGTTCGACCCGGAACTGACGCACACTGCCATTCTTACCGCCGGTCAGATTGCAGGAAGCAATCCAGTTTCCAGAGCTGCTGTAGATCTTGCTTATCACCGCACCGATTCAGGACTTACGCTAAAGCTGGGCAGAGTTACTTACCCTTCTCCTGCGGGGCTTGCTGCAGGCTACGACAAATACGGCCATCTCGTAAACATAATGCCTCACATGTCCGCGGGTCACGAGGAATTTGGCACAGTAACGCCGTCTGAAAGAGAGGGCAACCCGAAGAAAAGACTTTTCAGGCTGCCGCTGGATCACGCACTCATAAACAGAATGGGACTTAATAATTACGGCCTTGTGAAGAGCGCTCAGATGCTGGACGGCATGGATTTTGGCATACCGCTTGACATCAGCTTCGATCCGAACGTGTTTTTTATCGACGATAAAGATGCGACGCAAATACGCGCAAGGTACGATCTTTGGCGAATTCCCTACGCAAAGAAAATTAATGTAAGCTGCCCGAACACAAAAGACGGCAAGGCGTACGAGACTCCAGACGGACTGGATAAACTTCTTGGCAGGATTGACGGCATGTGCGAAATAGCACAACGGGACGTTTATGTAAAATTTTCCCACGACCTTACTGATGAGAGACTTGGCGAACTGATAGATGTATGCGGCGACCACAATGTAGTCGGCTTTGTTATCGGAAATACTTCCAACAGCAGACATGGACTTCGCACCCCGGCGGCTACGCTCGAACAGATAGGCAACGGCGGACTGAGCGGCGCGCCGCTGATGCAAAGAAAACTCAAGATGGTAGAATACACGAGAAAGAAAACAAACGGGCGGTCTATTATTCAGGGCGTCGGCGGCATAGGCTGTGACCCACACTCAACGCCGGCGCAGGATGTTTATAATTATCTTCTTGCAGGCGCACACACAACACAAGTCCTCACGGGCATACCGTACAGGGGAATTGGCATATTCAGAGATGTAAACGAAAAACTGGCAGGATACATGAAAGCTTACGGCAGTCTTGAAGATTTCATGAGAAGACGCGGCTGATTACTTCCAGTAGATCTTAGTCCGGGCGAACTGCTTCTCTGCGGCTAATACGTCTTTGTAAAATTGTTCCTTGTTCGTGTGCATCATGGCAAGAATTCGGGCTGCGGTTTGCGGACCTACGCCGTGACCTGCCAGGACCTC
>DATDYJ010000013.1:0-9016 GCA_035289025.1 archaeon | reverse complement strand
TTCCAAAAATATGCCGAACTTGTTCGGCGTTGATGATTTCGCCTTCGGGTTCTCGCTTTTCTCTGCGTCTTCTATCACAATTTTACAACCAGCTTCTTTTTCCATGAATGATGCCGCTTCCTCAAGGATTGCGAATTGCATCATCCTCGGCACTACCGGCTGCAATTCATTTATTTTCTTGTAAAGCGACTGTATGAACGCTACCGTGGCTTTTCCGTAGCCGCCCGTGCTCATTATTTCCTTTGTTATGTCATTTACATTCTTGTCTTTACTCTTCATGACTGTGTTGTGCACGCGGAATTTCCAGTTTTCGGCGACAAACAACCGCGCTCTTTTCGGCGTCATGTTGGTGATTTTCCTGACTTCTTCTATGTCAGCCAGAGTTTTACGTAGCATTTCCTCGCTTAGCTCAGCTTCAATACTTACCTTTGTCACATCGGTTTGCGGCCACTCCGCCGCGGACACAAAGCCCCGGTTGCCAAGAAGTTTCCACATTTCTTCGCACACGTGCGGAGTAAGCGGCGTTACCATCTTGACTATTGTCTCTACATAATTTTTGACTATTTTCCTGTTTGCATCAGTCCTTCTCAGGTACCATTTTAGATCATTGGTTGCCTCAAATAGCGCCGTCTGCACAGCATCGCGGAACATCGTCTTTTCGTAAGCTGTTGTCGCGGCTTCTATATGCCGCTGCAGCCTGCTCTGCAGATAGACATCAATGTTTTCAGCCGTTGTCCGCTTCATTTTTTTGAGGCCTTTTATTACGTCAATCAACATCTCATACCTTGCCTTGTACGACTTGATACCGTCTTCACGCCAATCGGCATCATCTATGCTCTGGCTTGAGCCCGCTATGTTGATTCTTACCATGTCGGCCCCATGCTGCTTGACGATATTGATGAGCGGAATTATGTTCCCTTTGCTCTTTGACATCTTCTCTCCCTCGACGCTGACAAACCCGTTTACGGCTATAGCCTTCGGCCATTTGTTTTCGGGGAAAAGTGCCGTGTGCTGAAATATGAAAAATGTCAAATGATTTTGAACAAGATCTTTCCCGCTTACCCGGGCATCGAACGGATAGAAGTATTCGAATTCCTTTTTCATTTCCTTGATAAAATTAATACCAAGGCGCGTTTTCTTCGCGATAGTTTTCGGGTCTCCCTTGCCAAGAAAAACGTAGTCGAAAACTTCACTGGTTAACTTCTCCGCAGGTATTTTGTTTTTGTTTATAGTCTTGGCTATCGTGTAATACGCCATGTAAATAGTACTATCAGAAAGCGTTTCTATTATCCATTCTTTATCCCATGGAACAGGTGTACCAAGACCACTCTTTCGCGCGCAGGCCTTGTCCTTTAGCCAGTCTATTGTATTCTCGAAATTATTTCGTGCCTCATCAGGATACACTTTCATGCGCCCTAGGCACTTGCGGGCTTCTTTTTTCCACTGCTCGTCCGAATATTTTAGGAACCACTGGTTTTCCAGAATCTTCACATGACAGGGCGTGCCGCATCTGCATACAACACCGGCAACTTCCCACATCACATCAGCTATGTCCTTGTCGATGAATTCCAGCGTTAGCTTGTCCTTCGACTCAGAGACCTTCATGCCTGTATACGGTCCGCACTTCGTCAGGATGCCCGTGTGAAACTCTTTCTTGTAGAGTATCGCCGTTGCCTCATCAAGTTCCTGTACCTGATTAAGGCTTGTTATCTTCATCTTCTCGCACAGCTCTACGGCCGGCAGCTCGCCGAATCCTGGCGTATTTATTATGCCTATCGGCTTGATCTCGCTGCCTGCTTCTTTCAGCGCGATCCAGTCGTACGGCGCATGTGCCGGCACGGACATAACGACGCCTGTAGCATTGTCAGGGTCAACGAAACCAGATGGAAGTATTGGTATCTCCCTTCCGTCGGCCGGATTGCCGCACATCTTGCCGATAAGTTCGTTCACATCAAATTTTCCCACAACTTCCACTTTCATCTGATCTTTGAGTTTATCGGCCGCTCTTTTGCTGACAATCCATTTCTCTCCCTCGACGTTCGCTTCGACATAATCTGCATCAGGATTGAGCCACATATTTGTCACGCCATAAACGGTTTCCGGCCGCAAAGTTGCTGCAGGAAGCACATAACCATTGTAAGAAAATCGCACCAGTACGTAGTCAGCAGGACTTTCGCCTTCTCCTTTTAGACGGTCATGATCACCCGTCGGGCTAAGGTCTTTTGGACACCAGACGACAGGATGTGTGCCCTGAACAACATAACCTTTTTTGCGAAGCGTGTTATACTGCCATTCAATGAAGCGCGAGAACCGTGGATCAAGCGACAATGTGAATACGCGTCGCTTATCTATCCCGAAGCCAATAGCGTCAAAACTGTTTGCTATTTTTTCCGACCAGAATTCAGCAACATACTTGGGTCCTTTCTTCTTGAACGCCTCTATATCCTTGGCGGTCGCGCCGAAAAGACGATACGTCTCGATCTGGCCGGGATCGTTGGCTCTTAGCCTCTCTACAGCACCCAGTATGGGCTCGCCAGTGGCGTGAAATCCCTGTGCCAGCAGCACGTTGAATCCCTGCATGCGCTTGAAGCGCGCATAAGCGTCCGTTCGCGTGAACGTATAGGAGTGGCCTATGTGCGCGTCACCGTTTACATACGGTATGACGATAGACGAAAAGAACTTTTTCTTGGCTGAAGGATTGGCCTCAAACAGCTTGGCCGTTGCCCATTTCTTCTGCCACTTTTTGTCAAGAGGTCGAAAGTCCATTCTATCACTTTATCACTCATGTTTTTAAGTTATAATTTCATTCAATAGTTTGTGGGACGATGCTCTTGAAAACCAAAAACGTATATGCAACGCCAATCCGTAAGAAAGATATTACAAGAATTTCTTATGGCGAATCGCCTGCGCATGTAGGCCCGCTTGTAAATTCAATAGATTTTATGGTGCCGGAAGGCACGCCTGTATTAGCCGCAGCAGACGGTGTTGTCGTCGACCTTAAGGACGATTCGGAAATCGGAGGCACTGAACAGAAATTCGAGAAATACGGAAACTTTGTTGAAGTAGAGCATGAAAATAAAGAATGTTCGGAGTATGAACATCTAAAGAAAGGATTGTCAGTGAAAATAGGCGACAATGTCAAAAAAGGTCAGATCATAGGGCATAGTGGAGCTACAGGCTGGCTAGCTCACTTAGGCCCGCATCTGCATTTCATGGTAGGCATATATGGCAAGACAAACAAAGATTATAAAACTCTTGAGGTAGTATTTGAGAACACGGGCGTGTAGCTCAGCCTGGATAGAGCACTAGCCTTCTAGCACAGCAGAATCAAAAGGTTCTGCTCGTGGCGGAAAAGTATCCGTAAAAGGAAGATAGCTAGGGGTCGTGGGTCCGAATCCCATCACGCTCATATTTAATTATCTCGTGCAGAGGCAGCTTTTCCGAAAAGAAAAGCCTGTAATTTTGCAGCGTCTCGTAGTATATCAAGCGGCATATCCATTCCTGTGGGATCTCCCGTCCAATAACACTCAATACCCCAGATGTAATGCCCATTATCTGTGAGGATTAGCGGATTATAATCAAGCTCTTCATTTGAAGCCCCTTCTGGCATTCTTCTTTCTTTATCAGGATATTCGTAAAGACCAAGACAGAACCCATATTGTCCATCAAGCTTAACTTTTGCACCTTCCCTACAGTCCATAGTTACTCTAACACGAAATGGTTTTGAATAGTCAATATCACTGTCCATATAGAAACGACCGCAAAAAACTATTAATACACATATTTTTGATTAAAAAGAACGTATTAAATAGTTCTTAATTAAGGGTAATTAGGTGCGGTCATGACACGTATAATTGGCGTTGTTTCTGGAAAAGGCGGGGTCGGCAAGACCACAATGGTCGCAAACCTCGGCATGGCTCTTGCAAAAATGGGCAGGAATGTTGTAATTCTTGACGCAAATCTTACCACACCGTCTCTTGGCCTCCATCTTGGTTTGCCTCTTTACCCCGTCACGCTTCACGACGTTTTGAAAGGTCGGGCCAACATAAAGGACGCAATATATATGCACGAAAGCGGCGTCAAGATTATTCCAGCTGGGATATCGCTTCGAGACATGCGCGGTGTAGATTCAAAGGATCTTCCGAACGCACTACTCGACCTGTTGGGCAGTGCAGAAATCGTGCTGCTGGATGCCTCGGCCGGCTTCGGTCGCGAGACACTGGCGGCAATAGAGGCGGCCGACGAGATTGTAATAGTCACAAACCCGGAGATATCCGCTGTTACGGACGCATTGAAAGCATCAAAGATAGCCGAGCAGCTCGGCACAAAGGTAACAGGACTTATACTGAACCGCGTAACAGGTAAAAATTACGAGATGTCAACGCGCGATATAATGGGCATGCTTGACAACGTCACGCTGATCGGCGAGGTGCCGGAGGATTCAGAAGTTCAGAAAGCAGTAGCACTAAGAATGCCTGTCGTGAGAAACAACCCAAAATCTGCAGCCAGCAACAAAATAATGAGAATAGCTGCCTCGCTCGTAGGTGAAGAAGATAACTTCCGCGAAGTCACACCTTGGTATAGAAAGATGTTTTCATTCTCAAGGAAATATAATTAATCAATATACCAAAGCGCCTATTACAATCAGAATTTCTAAGACAGCCCATGCAATAGATGAAATTATTATAGGCTTGTCTTTATGCGCAATGCCGTAAACCAGCCAGAAAAGGGATGTCGCGGTGTACGCACCCCACGAAATAATAGAGACGCCCGCCGCGTTCTTTCCCATCCATATGTCAATGACCTGCGGCACAGTCATCACTGGTCCGATAAAAACAATAATGTAGATTATTTTATCAAGGAATTTTTTCCATCTGTTCGGACTGGGATAGGGCTCAATGCGCATTCTTTTATGAAAGTGGTGATGTCCGTGTATATTCTGCGGCATAATTATTCAAATATTTCTCCCAGATTTATCTCAAATGCCACCACAGGCTTCTCAAGCCGCCAGTTGTTCAGCACGTTCGGATGCATCTCACCGATGAAGCCGACCGGCTTGCCGTTTACGATTATCTCAGCAGTCCGTCCCTCTATGAAACTTTTATGAGACGATTTTTGCAATTTATACTGTATGCCGAGGTTTCGCATGAGTGCATCCAGATACGAAGATATCATCTCGTAGTTCACTTCAGTTGCAGTAATCGCGCCCGCAATTTTATCGACATCCTTTGTCCTTGTCTCGGTATCCGCCGTTGCAAGAGTATTTCCGATTTCAAAAACCATCTGAGGATATTCATGGTGCATATTGTCCGTGAAAAATTCCAGCAGGCCTGGCAGAAGGCTGGTTCGAAACACCGACCAGTTTGATGACATCGGATTTTCTATTTCTATGAGGTCGCCCGATGTCTGCATCTTGTCATACAGATTTTCACGATTTGTAAGGGTGTACGACATCACTTCCTGGAATCCGGCGCCTGCCATTATTCGCGCAATACGTTTCGCGATGATGTGCGTTTTTGCCACTCCGCCCTTTGTGTTTATGTGCGGCACAACGGGTTCCATATTGTTGAATCCGTACGATATCAGCACATCCTCGACTATGTCACGTTCGTGCATTATGTCCTGGCGATACGCCGGATAAAGAAGCTCGATGCGTTTTCCTTTTATTTTTGCGTCATAAAGCGATTTGCGCAAGAGATCTATTATCTGCTTGTCAGCGAGTTCAATGCCTGCTATTTTTCTTATATAATCAGTGTTAACATAGAATTTTTTCGGCGCGAAGTCGGGGGTATTTGTTGTCTTGTTCCCGTACTTTACTTTTACAGAATAAACAGTCCCGCCGCGGTCGTAAAGCGCAGCTACTAGCACATCAAGTGCCGTGTTGAGAAGTTTGTTGTCAAATCCGCTGCACTCAATGAAAACATCCTTTGTGTGCTCAGTCACGCGGCCGCTGTGATTCGAATTTATAATCGGCGGCATTGAAAGCACTTCCTTTGCAGAATCAATGAACAACGGGTATACCGCCTGGTTTGCAAGAAGATGCCCGTACTCCTTGCCTTTCGGGTGCTTTTCAAGTATTTCCTGTGGAGTCATCTTGTCTGCAAGGCCGAGCGGTACGAATTTTATTTCCCGCGGTCCGATTGCCCTGAATGTAACAGGGAATTTTATTTTATGAAGATCGTACACGCCTATAGAAACCTCTTTTCGGTTTCGGCCGAGCGTGCCCCCAACCTTTTCCTGCAGCTGTATTATCTGCGACAACACGGCTTCGTTTATCTTCAGACCTTTTACCACGGCACAGACAGTCTGCAGTCTTCCTGAGCCTGAAACATACGGTGTTACTTTCTCTGTACTTTTGTCGACATGAACGACAAATTTCGATTTTTTAAGAATGTACTTAGGCAGCCCTGATGGCTTGTATCTTGCTTTTATTTCACGGGCAACGCCTTCGGCGCTCCATGTGTCAGGCCTGTTTGTGTCCTTCATGTCCAGCTTAAGGAGATCGCCGTTTACCTCGTCCAGCTCGCCCTTTGCGTACATTACTTCATCCCGTAACTGCTCCACGGACAGCTTGCGCCCTATCAGCCCGCAGAGATCCTTTTGCGACACTTCTATCTTCGGCATTAGAATACCACCTGTTTTCGCAGCCAATCTAAATTTTGGCTGAATAAATTGCGTATGTCTTTTATTCCTAGTTTGAACATTGCAAGCCTGTCCACGCCAAGCCCCCACGCAATTACAGGCACGTCTACGCCGAGCGGCTTCGTCAGCTCCTCGCGGAATATCCCCGCACCGCCAAGTTCCACCCACCCAAGCTCAGGATGCTTCGCAGACATCTGCACGGACGGCTCGGTAAACGGGTAGTAGTCTGGCAGGAATTTCACTTTCTCGGCTCCGGCGAATTCGACTGCGAATTCTTTCAGCACGCCAAGAAGATTTCTAAAATTGAGAGATTCGTCTATTACGATTCCTTCAGTCTGGTTGAATTCAACACCGTGCGTGGCATCAATTATATCAGGCCTGTAGCATCTTGATATTGCAAAATACTTTCCTGGTATTTCGCAGTGCGTCAACATACGCGCTGACATTGCCGTACCGTGCGCGCGCGGCATAAGTCTCGCGGCCTTTTTCGGGTCCCATTTGTAACCCCAGCCTGTGCTGCCTGTTCGCCATCCGTTTTCATGTGCTGCCCGCACCTTATCTACAAGTGCCTTGTCAGGCAGGCTGCCTTCCTTTGGCTGCTTCAAAGAATAGGTCTGTGTCCAGTCTCTGCTTGGATGGTTCTGTGGCTGGAATAGCGCATCGAAATTCCAGAATTCCAGCTCTATTGTTGGCCCGCTCATCTCTCTGAATCCCATTTCTACGAGCTTGTGCCTCACATCGTCCAGAAATTTATTATAAGGCTGGCGTTTGCCTACGTGTATAGTCTTCCCCGCAAATTCTACGTTGTACGGCTTCAGCCGCACCTTTTGCCACGTGCCTGTCTTGATTAGATCGGTTGTAAGATTTGTAATTTCTTTGCCCACTAGCTTTTCAGCGCGCTCCGCCATCTTCTCCCCTTCTTTCTCGGCAAGTTTGCGGTTTACCAAGACCGTAAGCATTTCATCATCGGTAGTGCCGCTGGAAAAGACGCTCTTCATGGCATTCTCCTGCGCGCCCAGATCTTTCGGGTGTTCCTTGCGCAAAAAGAGTGACCCATCTTTGACTTCTATGCATCCGTATTTTTTGCACCACTGCAATGCAATAGAAAACTCACGCCCCATTTTTCCCCTGGCTTCGCCCATCCCGAGTCCGCTGTGATTCTTAACAAGCTCTATCAGCCTTCTTTCGGGAAGGCCGTGTTCCATGTAATTTCTACCTTCTTCTGTCAGAACGTATGCCATGTTAACAATTCTCTCCTTATTGTATTAACCAAAGCCACGATGATCGGCAGGAGCATGATTGTGTGTCCACAATCATGCTAGTAACTGAGAGTATTGTGAGTGCACAATACTCTCCCTGCCGATCATCATCAATGTTAATACAATCATTCTCTCCAGAGAGTTTTATAAATGATATTCCATATGGTATTATCTATGGCCAAGATCGACAAAATAGAGGAGATAGCCCGTCGCCGCGGCTTTTTCTGGACGTCTTCCGAGATATACGGCGGGTTGTCAGGCCTGTATGACTACGCGCATCTTGGCACGCTGATGAAGAACCGCTGGGAAAACGTCTGGAGAAGATTTTTCCTCGGTCTTGATGATAATTTCTACGAGATACAGCCGACAGACATAATGCACGAGAAGGTCTGGATAGCATCGGGCCACGTCGAATCCTTTGTCGACCCTATAGTAAAATGCAAAAAGTGCGGTCATGTCGAGCGCGCAGACAAAATGATGGAAGAGCAGCTGGGCGAGAGCTTCGAAGGGCTTAGCCCCGCAGAACTGGAAGCCATAATAAAGAAACATAATATGAAATGCATCCAGTGCAAAGGTCCGCTCGAAGAGGTCGGCGTGCTGAACCTTATGTTTCCCGTGACGCTGGGCACCGATGCAAAAGCATATCTGCGCGGCGAAACCGCACAGGGTCCGTATGTTAATTTTCTACGCGAGTTCGACTGCCTGCGCAAAAAACTGCCGCTGGGCCTCGCCGTTGTCGGCAAGGCTTATCGTAACGAGATAAGCCCGCGCAATCTCCTCATTCGTATGCGCGAATTCACGCAGGCCGAGCTGCAGATGTTCTTCGACCCGGAAAAAATAGAGGAACATCCAAAGTTTAACGAAGTGCGTAATTACAAATTACGTGCCTACTTTGTCAAGAACCACGAATCAGGGCATGTCGAAGAACTGACCTGCGAGCAGATGCTTGACCACCTCCCGCAGTTTTACGTTTATCACATGGCAAAAGTCCAGCAATTCTTTTTGAATGTCCTTAAGCTTCCCCCTAACCTTTTCCGTTTCCGCCAACTGGCTGACGAGGAGAAAGCCTTCTACAACAAATATCACTGGGACATAGAAGTCATGCTGGAAAGTAT
>DATDYJ010000012.1:0-4331 GCA_035289025.1 archaeon | reverse complement strand
ACCTCCGATATCCACCTTGTAAGGGTGGCGTATGGCAGAAAGACATTATAATTTGCCTATCTCATGCCGCTAGACCACTGACCCGATCAGAAAAGATGTAATGCAGAATTCTTAAATCCGTTTACCTTCTTGCACGCCTGTCATAGTCTTCATCTACGGCGTAGCCACGCTTGTCGAGCATACGCCTTAAATTCAGTGCATGATTTGCCACTGCTGCATCACTTAGAATAAAAGAGATAGAATCACTCTGGGGCATTTCGTATTTGTCTTTCTTCATTGCCCCACCGAACGGCGTGTCAGGTGTGTAACCCAATGCCCGGAATCTTTTGCCAGCTACAGGGGCATCGCCGAATGACATGTCAGACGCATAAACTTTTGAACTAAACGGAAGCAGCGCATAGGATATTCCTGCCTGGCCTTCTGGTGATGGCAGGTATTTTGCCATCGGGTTGCTTGCGCCGCCCTTGCCTGCCGGCACGCATTTACTACATTTTGACATAATAACCAATAGCCTGGCAGTATTTAATTGTTTTTCGTTGCTGGCAAAGCTGTGTCCAAATCGACTATTTCATGGCTGATGAGCTCCTTGTGCTCTTCGTCGAAGAAGAGCGTACCGCGGAATTTCTTGCCTGCAATCATCAGCGGCATCCATACGTCATCACCGAGCCACATCTCGCCATAAGGAACCCTGTCGATGCGGAACCATTTCGGCACGGCTTCGTCCGTCTCGCGCTCTATGCCGTCGTACTCATCGGCTACAAAGACGTGGATGCGCCACTCAGGCTTTCCGCCAAAATAGAAAAGAAGCTCGCCAACCTGCCAGGGCGCTTCCGGAACTATACTGACTTTCTCGTACACCCCGCGCTTCGCGCAGTCCTGCAGAGATTCGTTTTTACTGGCTTTCCCGCCGGGCCCGTTCCACACGCCCGCGCCAAAGCCCTTCTTTTTCTTTATCAGAAGAACTTTGCCGCTCTTGATTATGTAACACAGAGTTGCTACGGTTGTCATTATATCACCATTTGGTTATGCCTCATCCAACAGACGTGTATATTCCAATGCCTGTATTTCGTACGCCTTCAAGGCCATGAAAGTATTTGATATTGATTCAGCAAGATCCTTGCCAGACCCGTTTACATCGGCACCAATAAGCTTGTATATGTGCCCCAGCACATCCCTTAATTGTCCTATATGCTCAGGCGTAAACATCAGAGCACTTTTCAGTTCAGACGTCATGTCAAAACTATATCAGAAAAATTCTTATAGTAACCTTTCGCGGGAATAACCAAAGAATACGGAGCAATTACAGCGATCTTAACAGAAGCAATACGTTCCTTTTTCTTTCGCGGATCCTGCGGAAACCGTAATGCAGCCATTCGGTGCCGTAGGGCATATAGACTGCGGTTTTCTGGCCGTCTGCGGCAAGCCGGGCGACTAGGTCTTTTCTTATACCGTTCAGCATCTGGAATTCCACGTCTCTTTTGTACGTGCGGTTCATCCGAAGCGCCTCTTTAATTATCCTGTCGTCGTGCGTGCCAAGCGCGAATTTTCTGCTCTGTCTGAATAGCACACGCAGCAGAGCCAGATAATTTTTCAGTATGTCGTCGTGCGATGTGTACGCTATTTCCGGTATTTCGTGGTAAGCGCCCTTTACAAGACGCACTGTCCCGTTCTTTGCCGTTATTTTTACAAGATCGCTGCTAGTGCGCTTAAGCGAAGCCTGAAGACAGATACCTATCTTTTTGTTTTTCTTAAGTGAGTTCAGATAGATGTCAATTATTTTCTGGGTAAAAGCAGAGCTCTCCATGTCAAACCAGACAAAAATATTTCTTCTTTTGGCATCATCCAGAAGATTTTCAATATCAGCACGACATTTTTTACTTTTTAGATCTGTGCACAGCTGCGTAAGTTTCACGGACATGTCGGCGTTCAGGCGGTTGGCCGATATCGATTTTAATATTTTTGAATATTCAAGAAAATTTCTTTTCGCGTCAGCAGAGCTTTTGACGTCCTCGCCGATATAATTTATCAGAACGTTCGTACCTTTTTTGTTCAACGCTCTGACGGGTGCTACAACATCAGAGAGCTTTTCGCCGACGATCCAATTGCGCGCCAAGGGCCGCATAAGACGCTTCAGCAAACGCACGTAAATGGACATACAATAACTTGCAATTGGTGCAATTTTAGCTTATTGGAGCGTTGGGAGGGGGATTTGAACCCCCGTGAGGCTTGCGCCTCACAGGTTTAGCAAACCTGCGCCGTAGACCAAGCTTGGCTATCCCAACAAATTGATGTCTTATTAGATTTCCAAATTACAAATTTATAGTTAATTCAGTAAGTATTTCTGACATGTTTTACTGAATTCACATATAGCTCACAAGGAAATACTATATTGCTTGTTTCCTTGTAGAGTTATAAACCCTTGATATCAGTAATTGAGACGTGGTAAAATGGTTGATATAACAAACAGCGGCGAAATCGACGAAAAAATGAGAAATCTTACGAACGTCCGCGCGGTCGTGATGACCTCGATAATATCCGCGCTGGCACTCGTGGTCGGTCTATTCTGGAACGATGCCATAAAATCCGCAATAGACGAGATAATACCCCAGGGTCAGGGGCTCTGGTATAAATTTGCGGCGGCTCTTATGGTCACGGTAATAGTTGTTGTAATCATATACGTTGTAATGCACAGCCAGAAAGCGGCAGAAAAGAGACTGCGCGAAATAAAATCGGGCAGGAAAAAAGGATTATTTTCTTAAGTGCTCCCGGCGGGATTTGAACCCGCGCCATCGGCTTGAAAGGCCAATATCCTATCGGCTGTACCATTTCGGTTTCTTGATCAAACTTCTTTTTTAAAGAAGTTTACTTGACCGGGCTAGACGACGAGAGCAAGCATTCTTACAACTAGTAAACATATCTTTTAAAGTAAAATTTACGACGCCGCAACCACGATGAAAATACCCGTCACTGCGGCTGTGAAGAAGGCGTAGCGCAGCGGGACTTTCTGCAGCCTGTGCATCAGGGCCGTGGATGCTGCAAGCAGTACGGATATCCAGGCGATTTCGAAGAGCAGCACGCCCGGCGGCGCTATGCTCGTCGCGAAAACTATGAAGTAAAACGGCCCGTACATCGGGAATACCACGTACGTCAAAGAAAAGAGCATTACCATGAACGCGGCCGTGAACAGCGACTTTGTCTTGTGGGACTTGTGGGTGAACAAATATACGCAAGCGAATATCAGGAAACCGCCTATGAGCACCTGGCCGGCTGAAAGAATAAAGGACGGCACGGCAAAAAACTGGCCGACGGCGACGCGGTAGGAACCGTCTTGTATGCCTGGTATTAGTATGTCGTAATAATTTACGTATACAACAAACGAGGCGAGCCACATGAAAAATGCGGCAACCGAATATTTGTCAATGTATTTCATAAATAAAATTGTGATGAAATGCTTTTATTTGCCTCTATGAGCAGAAATAAATATCAGGAATCAGATAAGTTTCTGGCCGGTTTTCTTGTCGATTATGTGTATAACGTTGACAGGGCAGCAGTCTGCGGCTTCCCTGTTCTTTGGATAATTATTTTCGTCTATGTCAAGCTTTTCGCGCACGATTTCCCCGCCGTCTTCCTCGCGCTGCGCGCCCTTTACGTCGCTCTTGCCGTCTTTCGGATCCATTTCCCAGAATTCCGGATTGACAGCAGCGCAGGCGCCGCAGCCGATGCAATTCGGGCGGTCGTGATCGATTGTGTAAGCCATGACAGTTATCTAGAACACCAATCTTTTAAAGGCTTCAGGTTGAATGTAAGTTATCTGGCCGGTTTTTATGAAATTCGTTGCAATTGCCTTTCTGATTTCTGTTATCCTCATAGCAGGCTGCGCCTCACAGACCACAAATACTAATGCGGCTTACCCGACTTTTGTTATAAGATCACCCGCACAGGGACAGGTCATACAGGGATCAACTATTCCGGTTATACTTGATGGTGTGCAGAATATTATTCTTGTGACGCCAAACGGCCTGGCCGCGGAAGGCCAGGGTCATTTCCATTTGTATCTCGATAATTCCAATGAGATACTTACGCCGCGGCTTGAATACGATTATCAAAATGTTGCGCCAGGCGAGCATACCGTTCGCATAGAAATGCGCCGCGGCGATCATTCGCCTTTCAATCCTGCTGTGATAAAGGCAGTTTCTTTCACAGTTGCTGGACAGATGCCATCACCTTCGACGATTCCACCACCTAATACGACTAATTCGACGGTCTCTGTAAAGGAATTCAACATAACTGCGAAGCAATTTTCATTCGAGCCCAACACGATAACTGTCAAC
>DATDYJ010000011.1:0-10816 GCA_035289025.1 archaeon | reverse complement strand
TTCAACAAGATAGAACAGTTTATTTTCTGCAGGCCGGAAGACAGCTGGCAGCTGCACGAAGAACTCCAGGAAAACACTGAAACTATTATGAAACTGCTTGGCATACCTTACCGCGTTGTGAATGTTTGTACAGGCGACATAGGAATAATGGCCGCGAAGAAATACGACACGGAATTCCTGATGACCGACGGGCAATACAGAGAAATCGGCTCGAACAGCAACTGCACGGATTATCAGGCAAGGCGACTCAATATAAAGTATCGAGATGCCGAGGGCAAGGCACCTCTGGGTTTTGTTCACACGTTAAACAATACTGCGTTGTCAGGTAACAGGCCGATGATAGCCATACTTGAAAATTACCAGCAGGCAGACGGATCTGTTAAGATACCGGATGTGCTGGTGCCGTACATGAACGGTCTGAGGGTCATAAAACACTTATAAATGTTATTCCTATAATTATAGCAGACAAAACGGAATACGAGTTTTGATACAAATGACTTATACGCTTATTATTTGCGAAAAACCTACGGCTGCTAAAGCTGTCGCCGAGGCGCTCGCTGACAGCAAGCCAAAGAAACAGGGCGAAAAGGCTGCTTGGTACGAGTTCACTAAAGACGGACAGGACTTTGTCGTTGTGTCGGCTGTTGGCCATCTGTTTACGCTAAAGCAGACAGACAAGGGCTGGTATTATCCCGTCTTTAATGTGGACTGGGTGCCGTCGTTCAAGGCGAATAAGTTTGCTAAATTCACCGAGGAGTATTACCATAACATAGAGAATCTTGCAAAAGACGCAAAAGACATTGTTATTGCTACCGACTACGACGACGAGGGAGAAGTAATCGGCTATAACATACTTCGCTTTCTTCTGGGCCGCAAGGACGCGAGCCGCATGAAGTTCTCGACGATGACCACAGAAGAACTGAAAGAAAGCTACAAGCACATGACCAAGCTCAACAAGAGCCTGATAGAAGCCGGTCTTGCGCGGCACTACTTGGATTTTTACTGGGGAATTTCGATGACACGCGCTCTAACATTGGCTGTCAAGGCGTCGGCTAAAAGATTCAGGATACTTTCTACGGGCAGAGTGCAGGGACCTGTACTGCATATGCTGGCAAAACATGAAAAGATAATCGCAGCGTTCAAGCCCGAGCCGTTCTGGGAACTCGACGCAGTGGTGCAGATAGGCAAAAGCGATATGGTTGCCGAGTACGGGAAAAAGATCCTTGACAAGAAAGAGGCGGAAACTCTGGCAAAGAAAGCGTCGGCGAAGACGGCTACAGTCAAAGACGTACAGAAAAAAATAATGACGCAGGCACCGCCGAAGCCGTACAACACGACGGCCTTGCTTGCCGACATATACAGATACTTCGGCTACGTGCCGACCCAGGCGCTAAGCATTGCCGAGTCGCTTTATCAGGGCGGACTGATTTCTTACCCGCGAACAAGCAGCGAAAAACTGCCGCCTGATATAAATTTCAAGAAAATAATCACACAGCTTGGCAAGCAGAAGAACTACGAGAAGGAAAGCAAGAGTTTGCTATCACAAGCTACACTAAAACCCGAGGAAGGCAGCAAGACGGATGCCGCGCACCCGTCCGTTTACCCGACAGGTGTTTACAAGAAGCTCGGCGACAAGCAGCAACGCGTATACGATTTGATCGTAAGACGATTTTTAGCAGTATTCGGACAGCCGGCTAAGAGAGAATCAAATAAGATCACACTTGATATCAGCGGAGTTCCATTCGCGCTGACGGGAAAGAAGACAATAGAAGCGGGGTGGACGATGCTTTTCGGCAAGTACGCGCAGCGCGAGGAAATTCTTTTGCCGGACATAAAGATCGGCGACAGCATAACGGTGCGCAAGATGAACCTGCTCGCCAAGGAAACACAGCCGCCGGCACGCTTTTCGCAGGGGTCGGTGCTTAAGGAAATGGAAGCGCGCAACCTTGGAACAAAGGCGACCAGAGCGCAGATACTGCAGATACTTTACAGCCGCGGCTACCTAATCGGCAAAAGCATTGAGGTCACCGAACTTGGACAGCAGCTGTCTGACATACTTGAGAGGAATGTGCCGGACGTGGTATCCGAGGATCTCACAGGACACTTCGAGGAAATGACGGAGTCGATAGAAAATGAAAAAGCGACAAAGGATGAGGTGCTGGACGAGGCGAAGAAGCGCATAGAGAAAATATGCAATGAGTTCCGCAAGAAAGAGAAGAAGATCGGCGACGAGTTGACCTCGGCAGTCATAGCCACGCAGGACAAGCAGTCTAAACTCGGTGCGTGCCTGAAATGCGGGAGCATGCTTAAAGTGCATAAGAACTGGCGGACCGGGAAAAGGTTTGTCGGATGCGGCGGTTATCCAAAAGGCTGCCGCGTGGGGTTCCCGCTGCCGCGCGAAGGCGTTATAATATCAACGGATAAAGTCTGCGAACAATGTAAAACACCGATAATACAGGTGCAGAAAGCAGGAGCACGGCCGTTCAGAATGTGCTTAGATCCAACGTGCCCGACGAAGAAGGAATGGCTCGATGTGGACAAGCTCAAGCGGGTGCAGGAAGAAAGTCGGGCGGCGTCTGCCGTGGCCGAGCAGCTAAAGTGCACTGCCTGCTCAAAATATTTCAAGAGCAAACGCGCCATGAACACACACATGAAGGAGCATTCAAATCCTGTGGAAGTCGCAGGTGTAGATATATTGTTAGCAAAGTCGAAGGCAAAGAAAACTGTAAAAGTCGCCAAGAAGAAATAGATTTCTGATGAAATTTTTTCATTCGGTGAAGACGGCAGCAAGTCCTGATAAAATATGGTCTGTATGGACGGATGTTGCTAACTGGAAGAAATGGGACTACCAGCTGGAATACGCTCGCATCGATAAATTTGCCAGCGGGCATATGGGTGTCATGAAATCGCGGCGCGCCAAAGAATTTAATTTTTTTGTTGAAGATGTTACTAATGATAAAATCACGATAGCTGTCAAGCTACCTCTTGCTACACTTAGAATCAACAGACACGTCAAAAAATTGCAGAGAGGATGCGAGTTCACCCACGAAACCTCTTTTGAGGGACCGCTCGGATTTGCATACGGACTGGCATTCGGAAGGCGGTTCAAAAAGGAGTTGCCGATAGTTATGGGAAAAGTAAAGGAAATGGCCGAGTCTACCTAGCAATCTCTGCGTTGTCCATTATACCGAGTTTATATTTTCCGTCGTAACTAATTTCTAAAAATGCGCAGTCGCCGATTCTTTTGAATTCACCCAGCTTGAGAACTTCCCTGACTATGCAACTTATGGGTCCGCCGTGCGTTACTATAGCAACGGATTTGTGACCTGATCTTGCGATGTTTTCAAACGAGAATAATACTCTTGAGCGGAACGACTCGTAGTCCTCGCCGCCTTTAATGGTATTTTTATAAGAGCCGACTAATGCGACTTCTTTCGGAAACTTAACCGCGGCATCATCACGTTTCATTCCAGTTAGTACACCATAGAAATTTCTCTCACGGAACGACTCGACCTGCTGCACAGACCTGTCCAGTTTTTTCGCTATTATTTCCGCAGTTTCTTTTGCACGATTCAACGTACTTGAATATACAACCTCTATGCCTTTTCGGGACAGTCTTTCGGATACTTCCTTCGCCTGATGCCTTCCCTTATCTGTAAGACTGTCGTTGTACGAGCCCCCGTAGCGGTTTTCTGTGTCATGCGCGCTCTCGCCGTGCCGTATCAGGATTATTTTCATATTTATACTTGATACCATGTTTCTTAAATTTTACAACCAAGTCTTAACATGAAAGTTGTCCTTGCCATCGTACCCATAATTCTCCTTGTCGGCTGCGTGAATCCGGAGGCAAGCACACTCAAACTTGACAATATTTCTATTGTATGGCTGGGCCATGCCTCGTTTATGATCGAGGCAGACAACAAAGTCATATACATCGATCCTTACGTGCTGCCAGTCAATCCAAAACCCGCCGATCTCATATTGGTAACGCATGATCACTTTGATCATCTTGGCACGGAACAGGTCAAGGCAATAAGAAAGAATGATACAGCGCTTTTCGGCACAACGGCTTCCGTAAGAAAAGTAGCATTCGGCAATCCGATAGATGATGGCACAACATTTGATGCAGCAGGATTCAGCGTGACGGCGGTCAAGGCGTACAACACCGACAAATTCGACAGCTACGGCCGCCTCTATCACAACGGTACCGGAATCGGGTACATAATAAATATAGATGGGCGGCGGATATACGATGCAGGCGACACGGATTTCATACCAGAAATGAAGTCCCTTCGGGACATAGATATAGCGCTGCTGCCTATAGGCGGCAAGTACACAATGGACGTGCATGACGCTGTCGTGGCGGCGAAATCTATAAACCCGAAAATTGTCGTGCCAATGCACTATAATTCCGCGCGCTATGGCATACAGGGAATAGAAACGAATACTGCCGACCTTATAATTGGTCTTGCAGGCACGGGCATAACTGTGAACGTACTCGACCAATCAGTCAAATAGTACTATATCAGAAAATATTACTTTGTCGCCGCAAGTATTAATTGGTTTTTTCTCCTAGCACCTTTATAAACAACAAACACTAATTGCGAGAGGGTTTCTTCCAAGCTCCTCCCATAAAACAAGTGGAGGAGATCTTAATGTGGGACAGGAAACATCTTCTGGACATAGAATGCTTCTCGAGGGGCGACTTCGAAGGCATATTCTTCATGGCGGACGGAATGGTGCCGATATCAGGCATCGACAAGAAAAAAGACAGAAAACGAATCTACGTTGCGAACGGCGACATAATGACCGTCTGGTTCGAGCCCGAATACGAAAATAGCACGAGAACATCCGGGAGCTTCGAAGGCGCGATGATGAGGCTGGGCGGCAGCTGCAAGAAGTTCAACGAAAAGGAATCGTCGATGAGCAAGGGCGAGAGCGTCGAGGATACGGCGCGCATACTGTCGCAACACACGGACCTTATAGTCGACAGGCACACCGACCCGAAGCACGTATACAGGCTGGCAAAAGCCGCAACAGTTCCGGTTGTAAACGGCGGCAACGGATCCTACCAGCATCCGACGCAAACAATACAGGATTTCTATACGATCAGGAAAAGGCGCGGCAGGGTGGACGGCGCAACGATAGCGATAATCGGCGACATGAAGAACGGCAGGGTCGTACACTCCCTGTGCAGCGGTCTTTTGCCTTTTGAGAACGTAAAAGTTGCCGGCGTGCATCAGGAAGGCTACGGGCTTCCAAAGGAGTTCCGGCCCAAGTTCTACGAGTCACGGCAAATCGACATGTCACGGCTGGACAAAGAACTCGCCGATATAAATCCTGATATCGTCTACGTTACGCGCCCGCAGACTGAACGGGGTTCGGCTATGCAGCCATACTGCGTAAATGCAAATACTATGAAGTGTTTGAGGCCGGACGCGATGGTTATGCACGCGCTTCCCAGGGACTCCAAAAGCGGACCGGAGATAGCATACGAGGTTGACGCAGATCCAAGGGCTGCATATTTCGAACAGGCGGCGTACGGCGTGCCTGTCAGGATGGCAATAATTTCCGCGATAATGGATTACGACGGAAAAATAAGGAGAGCTTCTTCATAACAGACTGGTTACGCCTTTGAAAAGCAGAATAATTATCAGAAAACTGTCGACGATGAAAGGCAGATTGAACAGGAAAAGTATCGCGAATGCGGCGATTATATCTACAACGCCGTAAACCCTGCCGAGTATATCTGCCTCCACGCTCATGATACCCTTAACCAGATGTATGAGGAAAAGCGGTACTGTCAGGAAAAGCAGGTTCCAGTTCATATACAGCGCAAGCGCCGTTATTATATCTACAATTCCGAGTATCTTCAGCGCAAGCATTTTTACATGAAGACGGAAATGCTTTAATACTAGAATGCATTCCATGCATTCTGTATGCCGTGTTTCACCGGAAACACAACATGTTCAAGGCAGAGCATTATCAGACACCGAGCGGATGCTCCCAAACCAACAATTTATACGGCCGAAACCAAGTCTTACAATGATAAACGGAGAGATGGAGAAGAGCCGCGGGCCGCTCAGCAAGAATTATTTTTTCATAAAGGTTGAGGATCTGGTCAGGGTGTACAACAGCGATGCCAGCAGGGAACTTGATCCTAACAAGGCGGAAACAAAGATACTTGTCTACGAGGATCGCGTGAACGTATGGTTTCTGGACGTGATAGACGAAATGAAGGACGATCCGGACGCGGGTCTGCTTGTTCTCCAGTCGCTGACCAATCTGCTCGATAATAACGCCAAACTAACTGGAAGCGGCGGCGCTTCCGCGACGATAAAAAAACTATTCAAAACAGACACAGACTGGGTTGCCGGCGTCCGCAGTGGCAAACCTTCCGGCATAAGATTCGACCTGCACTCACCTGCTGTAAAGAAGACGGAGACCGGTCTGGTAATAAATCCGTCGAAGTTTGCTGACGCGGTACGGCTGGAAATCACGCGGTGCATAAAATCCCTGAGAAGCAACAAAACTTTCGCCAGAAATTTCAAGTTGTTTTAGGAAAGCTCGAATCCACCGTACGGCATTTTATCTCCTTTGTATACTACTAAAGGATTTCCGTCTTTGTGAAACTTATCCTTATGAAGCGCAAAATTGCTGTATGAAATTTCCCGCAGTGCAAATCTCAGTGTTGGCCAGTCGCTTAGCTCTTTCTGGCGGGTCTGATGTTCATCCGCACTTTCCTTGGTAACTGGGCGCGGTCCGGCGTATTCTATCCACGGACCTGATGCAATTATCGCACCTGCGTCAGTGTCAGCATCAACAAGTATTACAGATGATCTCGTTCTTTCTTCACCCGCGTTGAGTGCATCAAATACAGCATTATCCCCGACGTATTTTCTTTTACCTTCAACCATTTTGGTAAGATCGGCAGGATGAACGTTTATTGATCTATTGGCGAATCTTCTTAGAAGCGCACCCCTGAAAAGCCTCATGTATCCTGCCAGTACTGCAAAATCAAAACTTTCATGCGATTCGTTCTCAAAATTTCTTATCTCTCTATAAATTTTCAGATTGAAGTCTTCCGACTTTTCTTGATACCTTCTAAGAAGTTCCGGGTCGTTTTGCGCAGCCTTCCAGCTCCCACAATGTTGGTAACCGTTTAGTGTTATTGAAGGTACGTTGTACTTGTCAGCATAACCCAGAGCACCTATTCTCTTGCCGTCTTTCATTTCTCTGTCAGTCACAAGAAGATTAATATCAAACCAGGCACCTTGTTCCTTTGAAGCTAGAACAGCCTCACGAAAATTTGTGCCGCTGCCTGATGCGAACGCCACACAGTTCATTACATGTCCTTCCGGATCGAAAAGAAATTCTGCGTGCGGCATATTTATCTACCTTGATATTTCACGCGCGGCTATGTCTCCCCTGAAAAACATCCCGTCGAAATGTATACGATCCATGGCATCGTAAGCCCTTTCCTGCGCAGCTTGTGCGGCGCGGTCTTTTCCTGTAACTGCAAGAACACGCCCGCCGGTTGTGTAGGTCTTCCCGTTATCCGTTCTGGTTCCGGCGTGATAAACAGAAACACCTTCGATTCTTCCGGCTTCCCATAGTCCTTTTATTTCCTTGCCGGTTTCTACCTTGCCCGGATAACCGCCTGATGCAGCGACGACTGATACTGCGTATCCAGGGCTCCATTTGAGATCATCGGGCTTTAGTGTACCATCTATTGCCTTGTCTAATGCCTCAAAGAAATCAGATTCGAGAAGAGTAAGTATTGGCTGGGTTTCAGGATCTCCCATACGAATGTTGTATTCCAATACGTTAGGTGTAAAACCTGTCTTCATAATTCCTGGATAAATAAATCCAACGTAATCTAATCCACGAGCCTGCAGACCTTCCATTGTTCTATACAATACATCTTCGTAAATCATCTTTGCAAAAGTTCCGGTTACAAGACTTGTCGGCGCGTAGGCACCCATGCCACCGGTGTTCGGGCCTTTATCATCTTCGTCACGTTTCTTATGATCCTGAGAAAACGGCATAGGAACGATCATGCCGGTTCTTGTATTGAAAAATGCCATCACGCTTACTTCTTCACCTTTTAACATGTCCTCTATGACAACACTTCCACCTGCGGCACCGTATGCTTTGTCTATCATCAACTCTCTTACTGCATTCTCTGCCTGCCTTCTTGTTGCACCTTTTATTGCGCCCTTGCCGCCGCATAATCCATCTGCTTTCACATAAACCGGGTGATTACCTTTTACATAACTGAGCGCTGCCTGAGCATCGCTAAAAGTTTCGTAATGTGCAGTTGGTATTCCATTCTTTTTCATGAATTCCTTTGCAAATATTTTGCTTGCTTCAAGCTGGGCCGCTTGCGAAGAAGGAGCGAATACGCGCTGTCTATCTAACCGAAGCGCATCAGAAAGCCCGTCAACTATAGGAGCCTCGGGACCTATTACGGTAAGGGCAACCTCATGATCTTTATTGAAATCAACTATATCTTTGTGCTTGCTTAGTGGTACGTTCTCGAATTTTCCACCGACAGTACCACCGTTTCCCGGCATGACATAAACTGTGTCTACATGAGGTGATCTTGCCAGAGCTTCGGCCATCGCGTGTTCCCTGCCGCCTCCCCCTATAACTGTTACCTTTTCCATAATGCTTGGTTGTGAAAGAGTTTTCTTATATGCTGACCTGTAATTTTTGTGATATTCCTTCGTGATTGAGGCTGTTTTAAATTCTCTTCTGGGATAGCGTTATCATGAGGCTTGCAACTAATACACCGCTTGATAAACTTCTTGATGGGGGCATCGAGACGGATGCCATAACAAATATCTACGGGCCGCCGGGGTCGGGCAAGACGAACATCATGCTGTCCACGACTCTTTCGTGCATACGCAGCGGCAAGAAAGTCGTTTACATGGATACGGAAGGATCTTTTTCGTTTGACCGCTTCGAGCAGATGGGCGGGACGGAAAAGGATCTGAAGAGTATTGTATTTGTGAATGTTCACGAATGGGACGAGCAGCACAGGGACGTGCAGAAAATAGACAAAGTAATTGACGGCGTGGGGCTTGTCATCATCGACTCTATGGTGGCTCTGTACAGGCTCGTCATGGAAGAGAAAAATTTTCAATCAATAAATAAACAGCTCGCAACGCAGTATTCCATACTATCGCGCATTACACGGACTAAACACATACCTATTCTTATAACAAATCAGGTTTACAGCCGCGGGGAAGTCATTGAACTGACGTCGCGTACTATAGCCAGGTACTGGTCGAAGACACTGGTTGAACTGAAAAGGACGGAAAAGGAAAACCAGCGCATAGCGGTAATCCGCAAGCATCGCTCCTTACCGGAAGGACGGTCAATCGAGTTTTTGATAACAAAGGACGGGCTGAAACAGGTCGGACGGTTCAGCATACTTTAATTTAGGGTTGCAGTAACTCTAAATCTTTATATACTTTAGGGGTTATGAGAACACTAAAGACGTGGTGTTACAAACTAGGTACTGCGTACCTGTTTTTCAAACCTTCGGTGTTGAAAAAATGAAAATAGAAATACGAAACAACGGCGCTGCCGTGATAATAACTTTTGATACGCAGGCCGATAAGTTCGATTCGGATTACGAGCGGAACAAGTTTTTCCGCGAGCTGCACGGATGGAACCAGGTCGTGCCTCACGGGGACAAGCGCTATGAGTACCGCCGTCCCGGGCTGCTCGACGAGATACCGCACGTGCGCGTGGCCGACGGCGCGTTTATCGTGGCACTGGAGCACATGAAGCGCATGGAGGCCTTTTTCGACGGGTGGCACGAGAAAGTGCACTGCGAGATGATGAAGGTAATGATGCAGGACCGCGAGCTGCTAAGGCAGCTGCACGATACACCTATATTTAAAAATCGGGAACAATAGGGGATAAGGCAGGTAATAATCCTCCTAACCATTAACGGAGTTGAATTGAACATGACAGAAGATCTCAAACCAAGGGTTGGCGAACTGACCGAAAGAGGCGACTTCGGCCGCGGCATTATACGTATTTCTGCGAAGGACATGAAAAGAATAGGCGTTGCTGAAGGCGACATCGTTGAGCTGGAAGGCAAACGCAAGACGGCGGCCATTGCAATACGCGCGTATCCCGTCGATATAGGACTGGATATCGTGCGCATGGACGGGCTGGAGAGACGTAATTGCGGCGCGGGAATCGGGGAAGCCGTAAAGATAAAGAAGGCTGCTGTTGCCGAGGCAAAGTCCGTTACGATAGCGCCGGCGCGCAAGGGAATAATAATTCACATGGGCGGCAATCTCATAAAACAAAATATACTTATGCGGCCTCTCGTGACAGGGGACATAATAATTCCTAATCCTATAGTTCAGGACAGACGACCGAGCGCGATGATGGAATTTTTCGGCATGGATCTGGGCGAAGTGTTCGGGGGCTTCACGCCGTTCGGCGAAGAAAAATTTGTTGTTGTCAGCACGGAGCCAAAGGGCGTTGTTCGTGTGACACGCGCGACAGATGTTGAACTCTTGCCGCAGATGCAGAAGCCTCTGGAAGAAGATAAAATACCTGATGTAACTTACGAAGATCTTGGCGGGCTGCACGAAGAAGTCAAAAAAGTGCGCGAGATGATAGAGTTGCCGTTGAAGCACCCGGAGCTTTTTGAAAGACTGGGCATAGAGCCGCCCAAGGGCATACTGCTCCACGGGCCTCCTGGCACGGGAAAGACGCTGCTCGCGAAGGCTGTTGCCAATGAAAGCGGTGCAAAGTTTCTTGTCATCAACGGGCCCGAGGTAATGAG
>DATDYJ010000010.1:0-10618 GCA_035289025.1 archaeon | reverse complement strand
GGCGTTTCGGCTTCAGATTCCGTGAGTTCGTTCACAGTTTCGGGTTCAACAAGTGCCGGCAGCAGCGGCAGCCCAGCTAGCGGCACCGCGCCTCCGCCGCAGGGCTTCACCAACGCGACCAAGATAGGCAGCTGCTACGCGAACATTGAGGCGAGGGGTTGCACGTACAACGCAGCGACCCGGCGCTACGATCTTTACATTTCTGCCGCGTGGGACAACGGCACGCACGCCCACTGGTCGATAGAAGACAACGACGGCCCGAAGGTCTACTCAAAACGGTTCAACCACACG
The DNA here is from genome assembly GCA_035289025.1 of archaeon. Lineage (GTDB taxonomy): Archaea > Aenigmatarchaeota > Aenigmatarchaeia > GW2011-AR5 > GW2011-AR5 > GW2011-AR5. The sequence continues at coordinate 10,327 of DATDYJ010000010.1, read as the reverse complement.
GAACAGATGGCTGGACCTGGCTTGAAGGATGTGCGCATAGAGGTGCACAACGTCAACGACACGCTGCTATGCTATGATAGCGAGCCGATATACTGCGGCGCAGGAACTGCTGCGGGCAAGGATGTTGACGTGCTGTTCGACGTCAAAAGCGTGCTGCCTGTAAGCATAAGCAAAGTCCGCATTATCGCGGTGCCGTACAAGGACATAGACTTCGCCGGAATCTTCGTCTATACAGACAGCTCGATAGGATTGAGCGACCCGAGACTCGAGGGCAACAGGAGCGAGGCGGGACTTTCAGGGCCTGTGCGCGTGTTCAGCAATGGGTCTTATTCGCTGTACACAATAACGACAGCCATGCAGGCGGGCAGAAACATATCTCTCACGTATAACATACTCCCGCAGAACGCCGGAAGATACAAGTTCATCGTCGTGGCAAATTACTCGGGCAAATCGGACACATTCACAAAGACAGTCGATATTTCGAGCTGCTCGAACACGAACCCTGTAGTTGCGATAGACGCCAAAGGCAACTGCAAATCGTTCCCGACTATCTGCGACGTGCCGAGCAACGGATGGAACACCGTCGAAAGGTGCACGCAGCCGCTCGAGCAGCCCAAAAGTGAAAGCCCGATCGGCGGTGCTATAGCAGTGCTGGTCATCATAATAATCATAGGAGTTGGTTACCGCTATCGCGACAGGATAAAGGAAAGACTGAAGAGACGAAAAGACGCAACGGAAGTCCGTTTCGATGACGAAACACAAGGATGATGCCAACCGATTCGTACCAAAAATTAAAGACATTCGTATAAGGTGTTAAAAAATGGAACTACCGATGAAGATTATAATAATCGCCGCCATAGCGGTTCTAGTCCTTACAGTGCTTCTAACGTTTTTCTTACGGTCGACCGGCGGCGCGATAAGCGACGCGGACGCAAACCGCATCTTCAACACGCAGTGCGCCGCGTACAGCCAGCAGAAGTGCTCGTGGGACGTGACGTACGGCGCGGATTTCCCTGCATACGTGCAGGCGTGCAGGCATATATACGGCGAACAGAGGGACAGCTATTCGTGCCTGTACACGCTGTGCCAGAGCTGCTTTGAGACAAGCGACCTAAAATGCTCGGGCCTGTGCAACATATGCAACGGCCACGAGGCTGCATCGGTGAGCAGGGCGACGTGCTGCTCTACGTACAAAACACAATGCCAGACAAAATGCGACGCATGCTAAGGCTCTTTCTTTAAGCTTTTCTTAGAACTCGAGAAAGACGAAGCCTTTCTGAGTCGCCAGAAACCTTTGGTTTCTTACGAAGAAAACCTTGGAAAAGAATAATAAAAGAAAAGCGCTTGCGGAAAGAAGAGAAATTGGATAATCTAAAAAGAGCGCTTGCGGAAAGAAAAAACCCTGGAAAAAGAACTTATATCGGTTTAAATACGTTCCGAAAATCCTGTTCATATGGAAATTAGAAAGAAATTTGTCGTAGGCACGTTGGCTCTTTCGGCAGCCCTGTTTCCAGACTGTAGAATCACAGACAACATACCTGCACAAATAGAACCCAAAGAGACTCTGGAATTATACGACCCTTCTGTAGTATTAGTTGCGGGAAACAATGTCGTTATTCAGTCTTCCGACGCCCGTATTTCCGAAGACATGGAAGCTCGTGCATCACTGAAAACAAAAATTTTTGGGCAGGGGGAAATAAATCTTGATTCATTTACATGGGATGAAGCCAGGTACGGTCCTATTGAAATAAACTGGTTTGATGTACGCGCTGAAAACGGATTCTATAGTAATACAGTCCCAGGTCAGTCGCGCATAAAATACAGGGAAGTTCCGGTCGGCTCCGGCTGGTCAATCAAACCCGGCGCCGGTACACACAGACTAAAAATTGTCGTCAACTACGGCGGCAGACGGCTTGAAAGCGCGAATAAAACAGAAACCAAAAGAAACGGAACGATAACAGGTGTCAATAGAATAAGTATCAGGGAAGGTGACGATCTTCCCGGTCAGATGACTGCATGGGGAAACCTTCCGTATATATACGGTTCATCTGACGAACAAGTCGAGAAATTTGCAGGCGGCGATTGCGCTGATATTATTGTCGGGGCGCTTCATAAAATGGGACGCACCGACGTACCTTACACTTATTCCCAAGGTTTCGGTAGATTTGGAAAAGTTGTTTTTGACGGATACATAGATATGCAAGGAAATTTTCTTGACAGAAATAAGAGACTTGTCACAGATCTGGATATTGAAAGAGGGGACTTGCTCGTCTACAAAGCCCCGCAGCATCACGTAGCTGTTTTCTACAACAGCCTGCAAAAATCAGGCGACCCGATAAAAGTCGTACAGACGTACGATGCGAAGGGCGTGCACGTAGACACGATGTATGCAGTTGAAACTGTAGAGAGCCTGTTCAAACAGTTCAGCAACCTTTTCAGTAAACCGACCGAGGCACGAAGACCGATTGACACAAAACTTGATACAGTTGAAGTGTTAAGACTCAAATGACTATACGAAACGCCGTATAATCCACGCTATGTTATTTTTCTGGCTGAGTTCATCTTTCACATCCATGCTGCATATGGAACCAAGGTTGAGCTGCTTTTCATTCCCTATTTCCCTTTTTTTCAGTCCGCAAAATGACAGGAATTTTGACAAGGTAGATTCAGATTGCTGCAACACAGTTTCCTTTATCCAGTGGCATGAAGTTTCTATTTTATCATCGGCGTCCAGAACGCCGTTGCCGTTCTCATCACCCAGGAAGATCGTTGTATGGTCGTAAAGATTGTTGGAATCGTAATCAAGCAGAATAAGATCGCCTATGCCGAGCTCGTTTTCCCCGAGTCCTACATTTACGGTTACCGTGTTTCCGTTTTTGTCAACCGTGTTTCCGTTTTTGTCAAACCACAGACGTCCTCCTATCACAGATTTGGTTGCACTGCCTGTTGCAAGCACATGCGCCGTCAAATCGCCATATTTATTTCTTGTCATCTGGGAGTGAGCGCCGACTGCAAGTTCAGCGCAATCAAATCCAACATACGAATCTCTCTGCCTGACAGAAGCGCCCCATACCCACGGCACGTTTACGTACGAATCGATATAACTCATGAATTCGCAACCTTCGCTTCCCTTGAACGGATCGGGGCACGTAGTATCAAAATCAGACAGCCTGCTTATCCTATGGACATCGTTTGTGATTCCCTGCGAGTAGAACTGAGACTTGAGTTTGGACGGCGCATTATTGTCCGCCGCGCCCGGAGAAGAAACCACAACACCATTCAGCGTTATCTCCGCGCGGTATCTTTTGGTTCCTACTCCGCTGTCTGCATTTTCCGACCAACTATTTCCTAATTCATTTTGATGATATACTATGCCGTCCCCGCTACCTATCCAGAACGGACTTCTTCTGATGTTCTGATACCAGCAATAGTTCTGGTCGTACTGATCCACGTCAGGGCATACTTCACATTCCGAACCTTTATCCGCCTCGAAACAATTACTTTTCAACAAATCAACACTGTTGTACGACAGGTGTCCTATCTCGGGATCTACCGTGAACCATTTCACAGTTGCCGGATAGCCAAGCATTTTCGGCTTTATCTCCTTGCCTGTAACATAGAAGTTCATTCCATCTAGATCAGAATTGGATGTAAATTTTTCAGACGGACCTGTGTACCAGCCGCCGTCGCTGAGCTTTATCAGCGCAATCAAATCCACATCGTCTTCTCTCGCGACAACTTTATTTGTGTCGTCGAAGTATACTCCAGTCATCGAAGAAACGACAACAACCTGCTGGATTTTATTCCGGGGGGTTATTTTGCATATCGATGCCGTAGCAGAGCATTTGTCGTTCTCCCAATAGCAGCCCAGCTGGCTGCATCTTTTTTCACAGTTCGTCAGGCCAACCATATTTGCCAGCGAAGATCCGTACCATGAACAAATCGCGCTGCACGACGCGGCAAATTCGTCTGCATCACCGGCCGCGTTGCCGGTTATCGGAAATGAACTGGCTGCTTTCTCGACATTGTACGGATCTTTTATCGTCACGTCAGTGCCCAAATCCGCGCTGCTGAAAATAACATCAAGTTTTTCTTTTTCCACCACCTTTACGCAGCCGAGCGTATGAGTTTTATCGCTTGAACTGCCGTGTATGCCGATACAAGAACCTCTCGGGTCGTCCGGGTTTGCCGCATTCGCCTTATCAGGATAGCTCAGTTGCATCCAGTAATCCCTTATTCCCGTAGTGGCGGGGTCTAGGTTGCACAGCGGCTGCACTTCATTCCCGTTATCATCGAGATAAATGAAATCCGCACCATTTTCCACTACCTGCACTTTCTCAATTATATCAAAAGTCCCGTCAGGCGTTTTCTTGTCGCCGCGCCTGATTTTATTGCCAAGATTTGCGCCCGACGCGGCTTTTATCGGGTAGCCTTCTGACACCTGCCCGTTTACGCACATGTAAAGATCGGGGCAGGTATCCGCGTTCTCACAACCTTCGTTCTTTTTGACGACCACGATTTCTTTTTCGTCGCCTTCGTTGCATATGTTCTCGCACCTGCCCGAATTCCAGAGGCACCCGTCTATATTCACGCATTTTTCCCTGCTGCACCCGAGCAGCGAATCGCACTGCCTCTGGCAGCTCCCTCCGGCAACGGCATCGTCCAGCCTGTTCCCTATTTCATCCACGAGCAGATCCGCAAAACCGGCGAACGCAGCGTCGTAATTCTTGTCCCTGAAATTCTGCGCAACGGTGCCGTCAGATTTTATATCCTTGATCATTTTTGCGTCTATCGGCGAATTCTTGAACGATATGCCGCGCCACGCGTTTTTCCCCTTGGCGTAAATCAGCAGCGCTTCTGTGCGTTCCTCTTGTCCCATGCCGTACAATAAATGGAATTTATCCCGCAGATTCTTTTCGGGGTAGTTGGGTATTTCGTCTACTATTTCAAGCACTATTCTTGCCCCGTATTTTTCGTATATGGAAACAAGCTTTTCTTCCACGTAGCCTGTAGAGAGCGTATTTTCCCGTGATTTATCGTGAACGTATTTGCTGTTTTCTGCGGCAGACTGCGACAGTATGCAGCATCTGATATCGTTAGGCAGGCCGGGGCAATATCCTTTCACTGAATTGCCCGATATCTGCCTGCAGTCGTCTGTTTTTGCACAGCTGAATTCGGAATACAGTCCGCTGCACTGCCCGAAAGTCTGGATAGGTTTTTCGAATTTTACGCTGAACTTGTAAGTTTTTGCATATCCGAAATACCCCCCATCATTTACAATTTCGCACGTATCAGTTCCTTCGTCCCTGCAGTCTCCGACGGGCCCTACAGTTACAGTCACATAAGAATCACACGAATATGCGGATTGTTTTGTTGTCTGCCCGTTGCTTTTAACTTCATACCCACACAGAAGATTGCCTTCCAGGAACAGTTTGAAATCCTGTTCCATCAGGTTAGACGGCGAGATTTCCTTAACCGGTTGAATACCGGGCCCGCCTACTCTATCGCCTTCCGGCGTTCCTGGCGGCGCGCAGCACTGGATGTTATTGCCGCCCGAGCACCAGCCCTTCGCGTGCTCCAGATTTCCCGGGCATTGCGGCGTTTCTTTTATGTCAAAGCACGCATAACTATCTAGCGGAGAATCGCAGTTGCCGTAAATATCGCCGTTCGCAGAAAAAGCAGAGGCTGAGAACATAACGAAAGCAATAACGACCAGAAGCTGTATCTTCATTCTTCGTCCTCCACGTAATAAAATACCACATCCGTGTCGGCATCGTATGCAAAATCAGAACCTTCTACAACGGACGAACAATCCGTGCTTCCCATGTTTTCTACGGCATAATAATATATCTCATTTGCTATCTGCACGAACGCCTGGTCGTACCAGCCGTTATCAAGCGCTTCCTTGTTGTGACCCGCGCCGAGAATCAGATCCCTGACACCGTTGTTGAAAGAATAGCAGCTTCCTACAAAATGCATCAGCCTCGAGTCTGCGTCGTAGACTATGGCCATATCGAACTGACCGCCCAGGCTGTATTTGTCGTACTCCTGATTGACGTAGTCAGTTTCGCTTCCGTAGACGAAAGGCACGGTTTCTATTATTATCTTCGCGCCCGTCTCGCTTTCCAGCGACGCCAGCGGCAGTTCCACTTCGGGCGGGCTGCTTACAACGCCTGCAGCGTCCTTGAAATGAGAATTCCATATTTCTTCACTGTGAATTTCATCGTCATAGTATTCGACCACTTGTTCACTGGCGGTAACGTTTGTCGTATTGCCAGTAACGTTTTGTTCGTAATATTCATTGGCGTAATTCTGTTCATCCGCGGCAAGACAGCTGCTCCACGCCTTGTAATATTTCTTGATTTTTGAAAGGTAGCCTTTATTGGCCTCGACGCCGCATGCCCCGCTGTTATAGGCAAGTATCGCGCTGTTCAAGTCGCCGCATCTTTCAATCAAGTCGCTCATGTGTTTTGCAAGAGCGTCTATCGCCTTTGCGGCGTTGAAGCGCTCGTCCTCGCTGTATAGGCAGGAATCTTTGCTGCACGAATTGCACGCCGAAACTTTCGTCTTGCAGATATCGAACCGGCATGTCACGAAATCATATACCGGCACCTGTAATCCGTAGTCGCGCGCGGTTCGCGGTATGAACTGGGCAATCCCGCCTGATGCGCACGGACTGACCGCATAGGGATTCCATCCCGATTCGCCGGATATTATCGCGGCTATAAGCGCTTCCGGGTGGTCTATGCGGTCACGGATTATATCGGCAGCTGTGCTGATCTCGGTGGAATACGTGTTGTAGCCTTCCACAAACATATTTTCATTGCCGCCTAACGCGCTGCACGAGTCCACGTCCGCAGCGTAGCCGACGCTAAATAAAGAAAGTGTTACTACGAAGACAAACACGTATACTGGTTTCATTTCTACTTCCTCACTATGAAAACGCCTTCATTCACCGGACTGTCGGTGTAGGACTTCAGCGGCTCTTCCGAAAGCACGGAAGCCGTGCCGTTTGCGTCACAACCGCAGGAATCCGCACACGCAAGGCTGGTTGTGTACCCGCGCGCTGCGCAAAGATTGCCAAGGGTGTAATTTCCCGTAGAATTCCTCACGGCTATTATGCTATTGATACTGTCGGGATCGCATGTCTTTTTCAGCTGCCTGCAGCCGTCGCTGTACGGGTTTGAGTTGAAAAAAACCACAGTGACAACAACAAGCACCGCCGCGACGCACGACAACACGGCATAATCCATCCTGCGCATACGAGTAGTAGAACGCGGACGATATTTATACCTTTTAGGTCATTACGGCTGTGATTCGCTGCTGACACTTCTGCAATCGCCCAAGAAGCTTTTCTTACGAAGAAAACCTTGGAAAAGAATATATAGTTCTGCAATCGTCCGAGACGGGCGATTTCGGAATTTGCACTACTATTCAGCACGCGCACCAAAAGGACTATTTATACCCAAATACAAGTTACCTGTACCCCCTAAGGCAATCGGTTTTACATGGTGAAGCGCATCTTCACCTGTATGGAAAGAACAAAATTCTTTCCATTAAGGCGTGGTCATCCGGACATCAGAAATTCAATGGATTCTTTGGGGTGGCGGGCATGGCTATTGAGCAAAGCCTTGAAGCTTTGCTCGGGTCAATCCTGCCTCCTGACTTTTTCTTTTTATAACACTTCTTTTTCCAAGATTTTTCTCGCCGGAAAGAAGTTGCGTGACAACTTCATGCAGCCAAGGAAAAGTTTAATGTGACCGACGCTCTCAGGTCGACGAGTTCAGAATAGGACTGTTACGTACAAAATGCTTGATAGTCTATATATAATTTATTTTGCTAATTGACATAGCAACGCTTTGCGTCCTTTATATTTCACTTGAAGCAATCATAATTTGTCAAAATACTTGGCGATGTTGCTTATGGCTCCGTGATCTATAATATGGAACGTAGTTCCTATAAGTGCTACTGTGATTAGCGTTGCATATTCAGGATGCTTGTACATTAGTTTCTTCAGGGGTTTGTCGAAGATTATGCCTGCAGCTATACCGGCAATAGTACCTGTCAATATTGCAATCAATATTTTGAAAGGCGCGCTGACTATGAGGTAATCCCTGTTTGTTTTGATCGTGCCGTTTCTAACACCCTTTACGTACTTCCTGTATTGGTACCATGTTTTTATTGCCGCATCTTTGAAGCTGAAATTCCGGAAAAACAGGAGAATTGTATTACGAAGATACCAATAAAGAAACTTCTCCATGTGCGTTGTATTTCTCGTTCCGCCATGTCTTGCTGTGTTGTGGTAAGCTACAGCAGCAGGCTCAAAAATGATTTTGCCTAGTCTTGAAATCCTCATACACATGTCAGTTTCTTCTCTATAATAATTTCCTTTATATTGTATATTGAAACCGTGCGCCTTAAGCAGAACATCCCTTCGGAATGACATATTACCGCCCATAAAAAATTTTACTCTCCCGCAGTGAAGATTCTTCGTATCCATAAACTTCTTCACCCTGTAATTATGTTTTATGTCGCCGTGCCTAGTTATGTACGCTAGTTTCTTGATTTTGTTTTTTGTTTCGACATGTCTACCGACTTCCACCACAGGTCCTCCAACACCTATTACGCCTCCAAGCCGATAGTGCTTCATAAGGTTCTTTATCCAGTTCCTGTGTGCATAGCCATCATCGTCGATGAACGCTATAACTTTGCTTTTTGCCACTGCTATTCCAAGATTTCTGGCTCTGACAACGCCCTGCTTGTGCTTGTTCCTTACGTACTTTATCTCAATATTTTCTGATAGCAAATTGGCAACTTTGTTGTGAATGGAAGAAAAGACATGGTTTAGCATCTGAGCGATGTCAATTCTTTCATCAGAAGCGTCATCTACGATTATTATTTCCTGGGGTTTGACGGATTGTTTAAGAATAGAGGCAATACATTTTCGCAGATGCTCTGGCCTGTTTCTCGTGCATATTATTACTGATACATTACGCATTATATTTCCCCCTTGTAGCGCATGCCGCATATGATTCCGAAAACACAATTAATGGTTGAAATCTGCGCAGCATATATCCTAGGACCAATATATATTTTGCTACAGAATTCGGTATTAGTGGCACTTCCATATTCCCTCCGCGAAATACAGGAAATCTTATAACCACAGAATGCATTTTTATGCCCACAAAACCCAAAGAACGGAGTAATCCCCTCATTTTAATAAAAGGAATCTTATTATGTTTGAATCCGCTTCTTTTCCACCTTTCATGGTAGACGAAATCCCACATACAAGGTTTGGACTTCGTTATGATAACAAACTTCCCCCCGGGTCGCAACATTTCCCGTACCTTTTTTAATCCGTCTTCAATATCATCAAGATATTCAAACGAACGGACAGCAAATATTTTGTCGAACTTTTTCTTTGATTTGAAGGAGAGGAAGTCCGAAACAACAAACTTTGTATTTTTCATATTTGCGTTTTTCTTGGCTTCCTGTACCATATTTTTAGAGATGTCCACAGCAGTTATCTCACGGCATTTATCGCCGACATTGCGTGTCCATATACCGAGCCCACATCCAATTTCCAGTACCCTATCGTTAATCGAAGGCTCAAGGAGACGGAAAAGCAAGTCCTTTGTACAGAGGTAGTCAAATTCAGATACCGGAGATCCTTTCCATTGCCTGTGGTAAAAATGTGATTCCTTGTCCCAATATTTTGAAATCATGCTATTATTCAATACATTTCACTTATAAAATAATTTTAATAAAAGAGGTGTGTAACGAACGGCACTGTATTAAATTTCTGAAGTTCATTTAACCGTTGGTCGTATACTCGGCGAGAGGTTTGAACTCTCAGAAATAAAATGAAGAATTTTGATTCTATTGGCTGCTTTAACACAAATTATCTTCCGAGTGGGCCCGACGAGATTTGAACTCGCGACACCCTGCTCACCCTTTTTCCATTTTCCGCAAGCGAAACCGACATGACGTGCTTTGCACGTCTTTTTGTCATCGCCGAAGGCGGAAAAGGGCTTAAGAGGCAGGTGCTCTTTCCTGAACCATTTCGTTAACGTTTTTCCGTTAACGCTTTTGCCATCTGCATGACGCACAAGATGCGTCTTCTCTCGGCAAAAGGGTTAGCCAGGCTGAGCTACAGGCCCGATCCGATACGTCTATTTCCTTGTTAGTCTTGAAACGACTAAATAAAAAGCTTTTCAATTACGGGATTTTGCGTGAAAATCTATATATGATGCGCTGGCGATAATCTATAGCAATGAAGCCAGTGGACTACGTAATCATGGCGTGCGCGGCGCTTATACTCCTGCTT
>DATDYJ010000009.1:0-10558 GCA_035289025.1 archaeon | reverse complement strand
GCAGAATTCTAGGATTTAAATATATCCTTCATACAAGTAGTGTCTGTTATGAGTGGTGGAAATTATGCTAAGACAACCGATAATAGCCGTACTAGGACACGTCGACCACGGCAAGACGTCAATTCTCGACTGTATCAGGCAGACCGCCATAGCCGCACGTGAAGCTGGCGGCATAACACAGGCTATCGGGACCACGGAGATTTCTTCTGAGGTAATAACGAAGCTGTGCAGCACGTTGCTGCGCAAATTCAATTTCACGATAAACGTGCCGGGGGTGCTTTTCATAGACACGCCGGGGCACGAGGCTTTCACATCGCTTCGCAGGCGCGGCGGGTCGATTGCCGACATAGCGATACTTGTAATCGACATAAATGAGGGCATCATGCCGCAGACAGCTGAAAGCATAGGCATTCTGAAGGACAGCAAGACGCCGTTCGTGGTGGCTGTCAATAAGATAGACAGAATACACGGCTGGGATTCGGGTACTGTTTTTCTTGACAACGCGCAACTGCAAAAACCTGACGTGCAAGGTGTATTCGAGCAGAAATTCTACAGGCTGATTGATCAGCTTTCTCAGCACGGCCTGCGGTGCGACAGGTATGACCGCGTTACGGATTTTCGCACAACGATAGCTGCTGTGCCTCTCTCGGCAAAAACGGGCGAGGGCGTGCCTGATCTTCTTGTTACGCTTGTCGGACTTGCGCAGACTTTTCTGAAAGAGCAGCTTATCTGCGGAACGAACTCAGCAGGCATGGTGCTTGAAGTAAAAGAAGTCAAAGGGCTTGGCATCACGCTGGATGCGATAGTTTATGACGGCTGCGTAAGCAAGAGCGACTACCTGGTTGTAGGCGGCAAGATACCGACTATAGCAAAAATCCGCGCGCTTATGGTGCCGGAGCCGATGAGGGATATGCGCACGGAGAAGAAATTCAAAAGTGTGGACGAAGTTCTGCCGGCAGCTGGCGTAAAAATAGTCGCGCCCGGCCTAGACAACGTAGTTGCGGGCAGTCCGATAAGAACCGCGAAGACGTTCGAAGAAGCGGAACAGCTGCTGGATGAAATGGAAAAAGAACGGGAAGACGTTGAGATAGTCGCCGACGAAGAGGGACTTATACTAAAGGCGGATACAATAGGCAGCCTCGAAGCGCTGATAAATATATTCAAAAATCATCCTGTGCGTGAGGCAACAATAGGCGCGATAACAAAGACGGACGTGTTCAAGGCAGAGGTCAACAGGGAGAAGAATCACCGCATAATAATCGGGTTCAACAGCACTATCAGCGAGGACGCCGACACGCTGGCGAAGGACAAGGGAATACGCGTGCTGCGTTCGGATATAATATACAGGCTGATAGAGGATTACGAGAAGTGGATAAAAGAAGAAGAAGAAAAAACAAAAAAGAAAGAGATTGACGCGCTGCCAAGACCGGCGGAAATAAAGATAATACCGGGGGCTGTTTTTCGCGCGAGCGACCCGGCCATCGTGGGATGCGAAGTCTACGGAGTGCTCAAGCCCGGCAGCGATCTCATCAAAGACAACGGTCAGTCAGTGGGCATGGTAAAGCAGATACAATCACAGGGGCAAAATATTGACGAGGCAAAGACGGGCGACAAGGTCGCTGTCTCGATAAGCGGGCCCGTCATAGGACGGCAGCTAAGGGAAGGCGAGACGGTTTACACAGATATCAACGGCCACTTCTACAAGCTCCTGCGCAAGAACGAAAAATATCTCTCGCAAGCGGAGCTTACTGTTCTTGATCGGGTGTTTGCAATTAAAAGAAAGACTGATCCGAGGTACGGGTTATAATTACCGTGGAAAAGTGAAAAGCTTCGTCTGAAAACTTTATAATCAATCGCAGCAAACAAGTAATGAATGAGGTGTTGAAAATGACAAGTCAAGATTTATATGCATTGCCGGCAGGGCAGCAGAGAATAGCTGTTATGCCTGTTGGACAGCAGCGCATAGCTGTTATGCCTGTTGGAAACATATATCCGACTCCAGAAATATCAGCCGACTGGTTAGATTCGCTTGTTATGGAACCCGGTGCTGTCGAGACTGCTAGGATCAAGCATCCATACGAAATCGTTGCTGAATCTGGTCCGTTCCGTCTTCGTCGGGTCACGCATCGAGGGCGATACAGACAGGGTGTTTAGACGCGAAGGACTAACGGAGCGTGCGTCTTTTTGTTATTGGGACTGTAAAAGGTGACAAATTTACAGGGCTCTAGAAATATTTCTCAACAAATGCGTTGATGTCTTGCATTGAATTGTACGGAACACGTACACAGTTCTTCATTGTATTGCCTATTGCCATTTTTGAAACTGTTTCCTCGACCGACTGGTCGTAAAGCAGATAAACTTTCTTGCCGCTCGCCATCATAAAACCTGCTTCAAAACCAACACCGAAACCTGTTTTTGTGACGTCAGCTATCACTGCGTCGGCTTCCTTTAGCCACCTCATGTCGCGCTCGAAAATAAATTCCGGAGAGTGCAGGGCTTCCTCGTCGCGGACGTTGCGCGATAGAAGATGCGATGTCAGTACCTTGTGCCCGCGCGCCTGCAAAAGCGCTGACAAGTGGCTGACTGTATCAAGCTGCGAGCGATCGCCGACAACAGTAAACGCAAGATAAATCTTGAGAGGCATACAGAGAATAGGCGTATAAAATATAAAAAGAATATCACTACTTCTAACGCATTGAATCAAAGTTAAAAGAAAAACAGAAAAAATTAAGCTGCAAGTTCCTGGTCGATCGTCTGCTTTATCACTGCATAGGGCACCGCGCCGACTATCTGCGTGTAACTCTTTGAAGGCGTACCTATGTAGAATGTCGGTGTGCCGCTGACGCCTGCTGTGCTGCCGTCGGCTGTGTCCTTCTGTATTTCGCTTGCGTATTTGCTTCCGTCAAGGCACGTTGCGAAAGTCGCCGCGTTCAGGCCCAAGCCTGCTGCATAGCTCTTCAAGCTTGCTGCGTCAAGACCGGTGCCGTCACCCGAACCCTTAGCAAAGAGCTCGTCGTGCATTTCCCAGTATTTGCCCTGTTCGCCTGCGCAGTTGGCCGCCTCGGCCGCTATCTCCGCATTTTGGTGGAAAGGCAGCGGATAGTCACGGTACACAAACTTTACTTTGCCTGTGTCCACGTAGTCGGCCTTTAGCTGGGGCCATGTTTCCTGGTGGAAACGCTGGCAGAACGGACACTGATAGTCGCTAAACTCTATTATCGTCAGCGGTGCGTTTGCGCTGCCGATAACAGGATCGTCGTCTACAGAAACTTGTACTCTTGAAGGCTGTTGCTGCTGTGGTTGCTGCTGGGCGGCGGGCTGTTGTGGCTGCTGGGCAACAACATTTCCCGTGATTGATCCCGAACCGCCAAGCATATAGCCTGTGGCAAAGGAAAATGCAACCGCGAGCACTACAATGCCGACAAGAATCTGGTTGTATGTCGATTTCTTTATGGTTATTTCTTGTGTCATGTGAATCGATAGTAAATTATCGCAACTTAATTATAAATACGCTACAAAAAATTATAAGCCGCCTTATATGTCATGATTAAGTAGGAAATTTTAGATACCGCAGCCGGCTGCCGTTGCTGCCGATGTGCTTTCATAGCCGAATCCCGGACCAGGCTGGGTTGCGCTCACATCTGCGCTGCATTCAGCGGGCGGGTTGGTGAACGCTGCGCATATTCCGGCAAGGTAGCTCACAGGACTCCTGCCTGCACTTGATGTGGCGCCGTTGATTATAAGCGTCGGGCTTCCCTGCACTCCGTAGTCCTGACTTAGTTTAGAATCGACCGCATAATAGGACGCTGCGTTATTTTTCATGCAATCATCGACCTTGACCGTGTCGATGCCAAGGCCTTTCATGCACGCTGTTACATTGCCCGGGTTGTTCACGTCTGTTGAGTTTAGTATGCATGCTACGTAAGGCAGGAACTTGGCCGACTGTTCCTCCCGTATGCACAGCTGCCTGAAGTTTTCTGTGTCCTCTTTCGCGCCGTGCAGCGTGAAATGAGTAAATTCGATTTTGAAGTCAATCTTGTCGCCGAGCGCCCTGACAACGGGCAGTATGCCCTTCTCGGCCTGTGTGCCGTACGGGCAGTAACTCATCACGAAAAGCTCGACTGACGGCTTATTATTCTTGGGCACGCTTGTCGGCGCAGGTGCCGCAGGTTGTGCCGCGGTTTCGTTAAGAAGGCGTGGCTCTGAAGCAAAAAGCATTTTTCCTGATTTATCAGTATAAACCGGTATGTCGCTGCCCTGATATAAAGTGGTTACACGGTACATACCATTCACTTCTTCTACTGACACAAGAGACGCCGTAGTGCCAGCCTGAACAAGATTATTGTTGAGGTAATCGACCACGAGATTTCCCGCTGCGGTCTTATCGACAGCGTTCGGTGCAGCACCAGTGACAGAAGTGCTAATAACAGTGCCGATAACAATGCCGACGACTAGCGTGACAACAGATACCGTAACGAGCGTCAGAGTAGATTTTTTAATTGTGACTTCTTTTTTCTGATGTATTTGATTTTTTTCGTGCTCGGCCATTTTTACCAACCAGAAATGATAGGAAGTTATCTCCGTTTGTCATCAAGTCTTTATATACATTTACGGCGGATGTGCACCCGAAATTGAGCGCGACAGCTGCCTGTCTTTTTAAGCTTTACATTTACTTGATAACTTAACCCGGCTGGAAAAACTGGGAGAACGCAAGGGTAATGCATACGGATTGTTCACTACCCTTGGACTTCTCTGTACTTTCTAGCGGCAAAAAATAAGATAGTATTGACAAAGAGGTGTGAATATGGCAAGTTTCAAATTCGTTGTGAGCGACGGCAAGAACAGTTATCAGACTGAGAAAGACCAGAAGGACGCGCCTATATTCGGCAAAACAATTGGCGATGTCGTAGACGGCGAGTTCCTTGGGCTTACCGGCTATGAGCTGCAGATAACAGGCGGATCCGACAAAGACGGATTTCCGATGCGGAAGGACATAGAAGGGCAGCTCCGCAAGAGGTTCCTGCTGACAAAGGGTTCGGGCTTCAACACGGATATCAAGGGACTGCGCAGAAGAAAAATGCTTCGCGGCAACACAATAGGCGACGACATAGCGCAGATAAACTGCAAAGTCGTGAAGAAAGGCAGCGTAGCTATAGAAGAAGTTTTCCCGAAATCTGAAAAGAAAAAGGAAGGTGCCTAAATGCAGCTTAGGCAGCCAGCCAGCGTTACTTTTTTAGTTACTTCGTTTTTATACGATTTGCATGAGCTTGGAAAGGAGAAGTAATCTGATGGCGCAAAAACAAAAAACAAAAGAGAAAATGCTTCCTGAAGTAAACATCGGGCTTGTGGGGCATGTCGATCACGGCAAAACGTCGCTCACACAGGCGCTTACCGGAAAATGGGCCGATACGCACAGCGAAGAAATGAAAAGAGGCATCACGATACGGCTAGGCTATGCCGACGTTATTTTCTACTATTGCGAAAAATGCAAAATGTACGGCAACTCATCCAAATGCAAAAAGTGTTTTGCCGATGCCGCACCGAAGCGGGCAGTATCTTTCATAGACGCGCCGGGGCACGAGACGCTCATGGCTACCGTGCTCAGCGGTGCCTCGCTGATGGACGGAGCGCTTCTGATAATATCTGCCGACGAGAAATGTCCGCAGCCGCAGACGGCCGAACATCTCAAAGCGCTGGACGTCGTCGGGATAAGAAAAATAATAGTTGTGCAGAACAAGATCGACCTTGTATCCGAACAGCGCGCGCTTGAAAATTACAAGGAAATAAAGAATTTCGTAAAAGGAACTGTGGCAGAAAGCGCGCCGGTAATACCGATCAGCGCAATAAGCGGCGCAAACATGGACATACTGATAGAAACAATAGAGAACGTAATAACAACGCCCGAACGCGACACTTCAAAGACTCCAAGGTTCTACGTCGCGAGGTCGTTCGATATAAACAAGCCCGGCGCCGAAATAGCCGAACTGAAAGGCAGCGTGCTCGGCGGATCGATGACGCAGGGCGTGCTGAAAGCTGGCGAGGAACTCGAGATAAGGCCGGGCGCGAAGATAAACGAGAAATGGGTGCCGCTTACGGCCAGTGTGATTGAGATTATACGTTCAGGGCAGAAATCAAAAGAAATAGCGCCGGGAGGCCTTGCGGCAATACAGACGGATCTTGACCCGTCTCTTGCAAGGGGCGACGGTCTTGTGGGCAGCGTAGTCGGCAAGAAAGGCCATCTGCCTGCGACGCTGGATGAGGTAAAGCTAGAGGTCAAACTGTTCGACCACGTAATAGGCGTGGAAGGAAACCACAAGATAAGCCAGATAAAAACAGGCGATGTGCTTATGCTGACGGTTGCAATTTCAAAAACCGTAGGTGCCGTGGTCTCATCAGGCAAGGGCATCGTGCACGCGAAACTTAAGCTGCCGGTGTGCGCAGAGAAGGGCGAGAAGACGGCAATCTCGATGCAGGTAGGCGGAAGATGGCACCTGGTTGGTTACGGAACTATTCTATAACTCAAAGAAACAAATTATACTTTTAAGCCGTCAGATTCGGCGTGACTATTTTTCCTGACGTCAGGTTCTTGTACGTCAGACCGACCTGCGTAACGTTGCGGAAGACATAGTATCCGTTGCTTTCAACCGTGCCTATGCTTGGCCAGATCTGTGTCAGTCTTGGGTAATATTTCGCGTCCGTCGTGAGTACGTAGGTTGGCACAGAGGTTATGTTGTACCTGTAGACAAACTCCTCGCCCAGCGGGAAGTTGACGTCAAAATAAAGCGCACTTCCGAACACGACTTTGAAATCCTGCGCAAGCACATTGCCGTGTATGGTGTAATTGTAGCAGCTGCTGCATGTCGAGTCTATGATATAGTATATGTCAACAAGTCCGACTATCTTGTCCTGCAAAATGTCGTGGAAAGGCGGGTTAAGGTAGAAAACATAAGAGCCGTTAACCGCTGTCAGGTTCACGCCCGTGAACAACTGCTTCGGAAAGTCGTAGTTCATGACGTTGGCCGATACTATTATGGCGGGCGCCTTCTCAAGACCGTATTTCTCTATGGCACTGCGTCCTTCTGTTGAATTATAATCGTATATGTTCCAACTGCTTATTGCGACGCCGTTGTCCTTAAGAGAACTTACAACAGGATTCGTCGGCGGGCATTTAAGGCAGGACTGGTCCTGTATTACAATCACGGTCACGGAATCACTGGCCGGGTGAAAAATAAAATATGCGGCAATTGCGATAACTATAACAGCGCACAGAATAATGGCCACGGTTATGTTATCGTCCTTCTTCATGGCAATACATTTTTAATAAATGTTTTAATATTGATTATAATGCGTCTATGGGAAATTGATTTTGCGCGGGGCATTGCAGTCATCGTGATGGTGCTGTTCAACTGGTCGTTCGCGCTGTACTATCTGGGTGTCTACACTATAACGGACAGCTGGGTTTTCTGGCAGATACTGCCGCGATTGATAGGCGGCTCGTTTATTTTCATCGCCGGCATGTCTTTGTGGCTGAGTTATTCCAATAATGTTTCTGTGAAAAGGCATCTTTCAAGGGGGCTGAAAATATTTGCAATCGGCCTTGGGATAACGGCCGCAACATGGCTCGTCTTTCCGAGGGACGTTATAGTTTTCGGCATACTGCACATGATAGGACTGTCCGTCATAACAGGATACTTTTTGATCAGGATTGAGGCAAGAATGCTTGCCGGCGCCGCGGTATCGCTCATTGCCGCGGGCATAATTTTGCAAAACTATGTGTTCGGCTTTCCGTATCTCGTTTGGCTCGGCTTTATTCCCGCGGGCTTTCGGACGCTTGATTACTTCCCGATGCTGCCGTGGTTCGGCGTATTTCTGGCGGGGATTGCCTTTGGCAAGGTGTTTTACACAAAAAATGCCGCGAAGACGAAACAAAATCTTTCTCCCATTACGTTCGCAGGACGGCATTCGCTTGCGATATATCTTGCCCACCAGCCTCTGCTCATAGCAGCTTTATTCGCTATGGGCTTACTTTAAAATACTAGCAGCCCAATAATCTTTTCATGGATAAATACGACGTGATTATAGTCGGCGCGGGTGCTGCAGGGATGGCGGCGGCAATATACACGTGCAGGAAGCAGCTGAAGACGCTTGTGATAAGCGTCGACATCGGCGGGCAGACAATACTAACTAGTCACATAGAGAACTATCCAGGTTTCACCAAGGAGACTCCGGGCTACGCCGAAGGACCCAAACTGATGTCGCTGTTCCAGGAGCAGGCTATATCTTACGGCGCGCAATTCATAGCAGGCAAGGCAAGCAAAGTCGACAAGACAGAAGGCGGGTTCAAGATAGCGCTCACGAACGGCGAGGAATACGAGACGCGCGCGCTTATACTGGCTTACGGAAAGGTGCCGCGAAGCCTCGGCATACCGGGCGAGGACAAGTTCATAGGACGCGGTGTAAGCACGTGCGCGACGTGCGATGCGCCCGTATTCAAGAACAAGACTGTTGCCGTAGTAGGCGGCGGCAATTCGGCGATAGAAGCGGCCGAGCTGCTTACTAAATTCGCCACAAAAGTTTACGTTATACACAGACGGGATGCATTCCGTGCAGATGAAATAACAATAAACAAAATCAAACAAAACAAGAAGGTCGAATTTGTTCTGAACAGTGCCCCTGTTGAGATAAAGGGTGAAAAGTTCGTATCGGCCGTTGTCGTGGAAGACGTGAACACAAAAGCGCGCAGGGAATTGCCGATAAACGGACTGTTCGTCGAAATAGGCTATGTAGTCGAAAGTGATTTCGTCAAGCATCTCGTGAAGGTGGACGCGATGAACGAAGTAGAAATAAACATGGCAGCCGAGACGGTATGCCAGGGAATCTTTGCAGCCGGTGACGTGACTAACGTGCCGTACAAACAGACGGGCATATCGGCGGGCTGGGGAGCAACAGCCGGGCTGAGCGCTTACAATTACCTGATGAAGCTGGAAGGCAAAACGGGCGCAAAGGTCGACTGGGGCTAAGGTCGTTGGTAAAATATTTTTCTGGTTTGTTATCGCTCGGTTCTGGTTTAAAAACATATCGTCCAATAATAGTTAACTGGTGTGAATCATGAAAGGAATATTGATTATTTTTGCATTGCTTGCTGTCGTATTTGTAGCTGGCTGCTCTACAACCGGCTACGTCGTGAAAGCGCGCGGGCTGAATGTCGCGGGCTCTGATAATGCTACCGTGACGATACTCGAGTACAGCGACTTTCAGTGCCCGTTCTGCGGACAGGCCGAGCCTACGATAAAGCAGATTCTTGATAAGTATCCGAATGACGTGCGCGTGATATACAAGCACTTCCCGCTTTCGCAGATACATCCGTATTCGGAGAAAGCAGCCGAGGCCGCCGAGTGCGCGGCCGATCAGGGCAAGTTCTGGGAGATGCATGACATAATGTTTGCCAACCAGAACAATCTTTACACGAACAGCCTGAAGCAATACGCGAAGGATATCGGGCTTAATACTGACGACTTCAACAGCTGCTTAGACAGCGGCGCCATGAAACCGCGTGTAGACAATGACCTGCGCGACGGCGGCGAGGCGGGCGTGCGCGGGACTCCTGCGTTCTTCGTCAACGGACGGCTCATATCAGGCGCGCAGCCGTTCAGCGTCTTCGACGGCGCGGTAAAGAATGCGCTTGGATGATTATGATCCATCTACTTAGCCAAGACCTAAAAAATGCGTATGAAGAAGGCAAAAGAGTTTTTGAAGACACCAATTTTGAATACGCACAGATGGAAGACTGGAATCTTGACAACATTACGTTCAGAGACTGCAAATTCAACTTTACATCCTTCCGCTTTACGAGCCTGAAAAATGCCAGATTCGTGGGTTGTGATTTCTTTTTTCACAGTTTCTTTAGCGCGGATCTCGAAAATGCGGTTTTCGATAATTGTAAGATAGAAGGTTCACGCATGGACGCCGCCCGCTTTGACAGAACCGTGTTCAGAAAGTGCAGCCTAAGTTACGTACTAATGATTGATACAAACAGGGGCGGAGTCGATCTAACAAGTTCGACCCTGTTCGGCATGATATTCAGTCTTTCAGACATAACAGAAGATTTTGTCAAGGGTGCTCTTGGATTCTTCATGCCAGCTGTCGACAATCTTGACTTTGAAATCAGGAGCCATGTGAAATCAGTTATTAACAAGTACGCCAGCGAAATCGGCATGAATGCACCTAACGTAGAAACTGCAAACAATACATATCAAAGACCAAATGATACGTACAACAGATCACCAGCTGTATACGGTGCCATTTCGGGCATCTTCGACGATATAATCAACGCGTACACAAATATGAACAAGGCCAGAAAAGACGCCTACGGTAAAAAGAACAACTACGAACGCTGATACAATTTGCCATATTTAAATGTTCATTTGTAAAACATAATCGTAAAATAAGAGGTGTTTGGATGCAAGTAAAAATATACACAACGAACCACTGCCAATACTGCAAAATGGCTAAAGAGTACTTCAAGCAGAACAACGTGAAATTTACAGAGATAAATGTC
>DATDYJ010000008.1:0-3762 GCA_035289025.1 archaeon | reverse complement strand
GTGCGGCGACGGCATCCGGTCGTACGTAGTCAATCTCGCGCTCAAAGAGCTCGGCGCAAAAAGCGAATTCATCGCCTTCAGCGACGACAAGGACGGGCTGCGCAAAGTTCCCGTAGGATTTCCCGTCTCCGAGCAGGATATAGGGAAACCTGTTGCGGACATTCCCGACCCGCTCGGCTGCCATGATTCGATGGCTTCGCACATCTCTGCGCTTCTTACGGATTCATTCGACAAGCTCGGCGTGGAATTCCGCCTGCTCCGTGCCCACGAAGAGTACAAGAAAGGCACGCTCGATCATCAGATAATTATTGCCCTTACGCATGCAAAGCGCTGCGGCGAGATAGTCCGTGAGACAACAGGCTCGGAAAAATTCATCACCCAGCTTCCTTATTTGCCCGTCTGCGAAAAGTGCGGGCGCATCTACACGACGCGGGCTTACCGTTTCGACGAAGAGACAAAAAAGATTCATTATAAATGCGATCTGTCATTCAAGGGCAAAAACAGCAACTCTGGGAAGGAGATTGAGATAACGGGTTGCGGCCACGACGGCGTGTGCGGAATACGCGACGGCAAGCTGGCGTGGAAAGTGGAATTCGCTGCCAGATGGGCGGCGCTCAAAGTCAACTACGAAGCGTACGGCAAGGACATTCTCGACAGCGTGCGCTGTAATGATAAGATAAGCACGGACATATTCGGCTGGCAGCCGCCGCTGCATTCTTTTTACGAATTGTTTACCGAGAGAAGCGGCAAAAAGATCAGCAAAAGCGCAGGCAACGTCTTCACGCCGGCAAGATGGATGAAATACGCTTCGCCCGTCAGTCTGCGGCTCCTGTTCCTTAAGCGTCTTGCGACTAGCCGTGTTGTCGATCCTGATGCCATACCAGCTTACATGGACGAAGTTGATGAGCTGGAAAAAATATATTTTGGCAAAGTAAAAGTAGCGAACCAGAAGGACCTTGAGCACCAGAAACGTCTTTACGAATATATTCACTTTCTAAAGACGCCAAGTAAAGCGGGCGAGAGCGTGCAGTACAATATGCTTGCCAACCTTCTGCGTCTTGCAAAGAACAAAGATGTTGTAAAGGAAATACTCAAGAGAACAGGCCACGTATCGGATCCGGAAAGAATAAACGACCGCCTGCAACATGTTGAGAACTGGGTGCACGACACAACACCCGATGAAAAAATATCTTACTCATTAAGCGACGAACAGAAAAAGGCAGTAAAGAAACTCGTATACGAGCTTGAATCAAAAGAGTGGAGCGAAGAGGAATTGTACGCCCGACTATACGCGATACCGAAAGAAGACGGACTGGAAATAGGAAAATTTTTTGAAGCCGCTTACGTGCTGCTGCTGAACAGCCTGCGCGGCCCGCGACTTGCCCAGTTCATATGCGCAGTCGGCTGCGAAAAAGCTGCACAGATTCTGAAATCAAGGCTCAATGAATTCTAGACGATACTTCTATCCTGCGTGCCTGCGCACGGACGATTTTACGGATTCAACAATAACCACGCCGATCATTTCCCTTGATTCTGAGTAAACTGTGGCTTCTTCATCAATAGGTATCAGCAGTTCATCCGATCCGTCGCGTTCCTGAAGAAAATAGGTTACATCCGTATCTGCAAAGCAGGGCTTTCTCATTACACCTGACTTTGGATAACTATGCCCTTCCAGAGAGAAAACAGTAATAACGGGCGTGTCCACTGCGCCCTCAAAGTTGCCGACATACGAAATTATTCGCACAAAATTATTTGCCGTTGGCAATAAAATAGTTTGTTCAGCCCTGTTTAGACAGACTGTAAAGACAAAGTAAGTTATTCCATAACTTTCGGTTTTCTTGACGCCAAATCTTTTCTGAAGTATTCGACCAGTTCCGAGAATGTCTTGGGTTTTTCCAGCAGCTTAGATTCGAATACACCTGAAACCTCTCTCAGATTTCTTCTGTACTCCGGGGACATACATTCCCATGATTGTGCCTCAGCGTAATGCGCGTCGAGTTCGAGGTATGATCTCAAAAACGGACCGAGTTCCAGTGTCTCGTCGTCTGTCAACGGACCGTGCCTGTCAAATATCTCCTGGGGTGGAGTTGCCGCCAGATGCTCAAGCTGCTCTATGTGCCGATGTTCATGGGAAAGGGCTCCCCTGAAGTCGCAGTCGTTCTGAGCCAGTTCAAAAAGTTTGCCGAACACCTGAATCGTGTATTCTCCTTCATTTGTTTTGCTTGTTAAAATGAGCTTATTCTCCGGGTTTTCTTTTTCATAGCTGAACATTATGGAAGGCGAAGTCCGGATCGGCGTTCCGGTATCTAATGCTCTGGACAGATACTCAAGCCTGTAATTTTCTTTTTTCTTTGCCAGTTCCAGACCCACCGTAGGTGAATCACCTGCACATAAACTGGCCGCGCATAATGCTGCAACAAGGACATAATACCGCAAAGTTTTCATTGCATTTGCTATGTCAGTTACGTATTAAAACAAGCTTACTTCTTTTCAACCTTAGCAACAAGCAGCCTCGTGCTCACAGCCACACCGGGATTGACGGAAATGCTGTCTATTTTGTTATTTATTATCTGGTCCAAAATCAGTTGACGTTTTTCATGGACGCCAAATCCTATTAGTCTATGAAACCGTAAAATAGAGTCTTTTCTACCTATAAACACTGTCCACATTCCGCGTCTAGTATGCCTTTCTTTTACAGTACAACATATGCCAAGCTTTTCTAATAAATACGATACAAATTTTACTTCTTTTTCGTTTCGCATTTCCAACTTGACATAGGAATACTTATTGTTGTAAGCAGTACCTTCACCTATCATTATGCCTCTGACATAAGCTGCTGCATGAGAATGACTATCAGAGGCTGCAGATTTCACAGTTTCGTTCATGGAAAGCATCAAATCTATAATTATAGAACTATCGAGGCAAATTCTGTATTTTACCTTCTTATTGTAGGCACCCGAACAGAACTTCACTTTATTTCGGTTTACATTCAATGTTTGTAAAATCCGCATTTTCTCATTATATTGCAGGTTTTTACTAGAAGGAACTATAACACTTATGTAAAAGTCTATGCCTGGTAGGTACCTTCTTATCCATTCTATAAAATGGTTTATTACGCTTATTTCAGAATTTGTAAACCTGAATTTTCTGGGGTTTTTCTTTCCGCTTAAGCCCGTATCACCCTCGGCTAAATATAGTGCGTAACCCTCAACAAAATACTCGTCAATTTTTATAATTCTTGGTATTTTTATGATACCATTCCTGTGGGACCCAGAAACCCTGAATCCGAGTATGTTATTGAATACGGTTTCTTTGGTTAGACCGCAATCCAGAGCTATTTCAACTAGCCTGGAAAATTGAAATGTCATTGCATATTTTTTGAACATGTATTTGAAAGTGCATTCTTTCAATTTTAGCCTTTTTCTATTGTAAATAGAAAGGGTTTTGTAACGTGACTTTATTTCACGCCTTAAGTTGCGAATAAAATCCTTCTGAACGGCAACATAGATATTTTTGTGTAGTAACAACTTTTCGTATGTATCTATACCTGCTGACATATGTCACACCCTATTGTATTTCTCATGTGTGGTATATGAATTTTTGGTTGTTGCAAGACATAGTTCACTTTTTCTTCTCGACTTTAGCTACTAATAATCTTGTATTAACCGCTACGTCGGGTGTAACAGAAATAGAATCAATTTTATTTTTTACTAAAAACTCTGTAAAGTCGGGGAAAGTACTCGGCGCATCGCCGCATATACC
>DATDYJ010000007.1:0-3022 GCA_035289025.1 archaeon | reverse complement strand
CATCGCATGGGCAAGGCTATATTTTGCAAAGTGGCACGGTTGTATGCCTTCAGGTCCTCTGGAGCCGAATGTTTCCCAGTGTCTTTCATTCAGGTAGCGGCACAAATCCGGGACCAACGGCAACATCACATCGTCCAAATCGACTGCAATCTTAAATTTGTCGGCCATAAAAACCACTAGAAACGTGTGCATCACACATGCCCTTTATCCGTTGAAAGACTCTTACTTCTCCCAATCGTGACAGGCATGAATGATTCTTAATTAGGTTCGTATCAATATATTTAAAGTCAACAAAAAGTCGCAAAATGTCTACCTTAGACTTTTTTAGCGGCAGAAATTTTTTTGCTCAGGTCAGAAACCGTTCTCCGTGGCGCCTTGTTTTGTTCTCTCAAAATTTTTTCTGCCTCTTTTCTATCGTACCACACGAGACGGAAGCCCACGTTGTCGTACGCGTTGGACGCCCTGTAGTACGCAGCGGCATCGAACCTGCCGCCCCAGCCGCGAACAACAGGGTTATCGCCATAGTAAAGATTTGCATCGAGAAAATCAGGATTAGGGTTGTCAGAAACTGAGATGGGCGCGCCAAGTGTCAGACCTGCTATACGACCGTTTTTCAAAACATCTGTCAAGTCTGCAAAAGTATTTGGCCCGTATGAGTAAATGCGCGTGAATGTTTTGCCGCCTTCTTTTATTGTTTCATATCTGTTTCTTGTCCAAGCTGCAAAATTTCTAGCTTCGTCTGCAGCTTGTTTATTTGCTCTTATCGCATCAATCTCTTCGCCGTAAGATGCTACATGAAAAGTCTGCCCGCCCCTTTCGCTGGCGCGCCTTGCCGCATCCAGAGCACTATACCAGTCAACCCGAACTATTCGTCTTCCATTTTTGTTTGTCGCGAGAAGCGGAGAGACATAAATTCCGTCCGCCGTCTGCACCCATTTTCGCTTCATTTCTGACGGCGCAGCCGCGTAAGGCATTATTATTTCAGGTTTATCGATCGTTGCTGCTTGTGACATAGTTCCAGTAAACACGGAAAGTTTATAAAGAGAAATTTGTAGTCCAAGAACATTATTTTCGTCTCGTTTTGCCCCTCGAATGGGTCCTGACTTTTATTTTTCTCACGACCCTTAGCTTCCTGACCGGCCTTCTTTTTCTCTTCTGCCTGAACTTGTAGTTCCATATCAAATAGCCGGCAGCCAATACAATGATAACTATGGCCGTGTAAATGATCGGCTCCTGGCCCGCCACGGAAAAGCCCGTCACGGCTGCAGGCTGTATCGTTTGCGCAATGCACGCCCTTGATTCAGGGAGCTTGTTCTGTTGCGTGCCGCAGTCGTTCGTGTCAACACACGTCCTTGTCTGCACGCCGTCTGTACACTCCGACCATTCGTTACATACCCAGTTTTCCAGACAGAGCTGAACTGCAGGTGCCGCGGATGTCGTTAAATTTGTTGAATTTGTTCTGCTGGAAGCATTTGACCTCGCAGGCGCGGTCACTACGGTGCCGCTACCCCCACCACCGCTTTCGGGAGGCGGCGGTGGTGCACTGGGTGGTGTGAAAGTAAATACAACAGACACGTTATTTGCGTTGCCCGAGCTGTCGTTTACATTCAAGACAAGAATATTGGAGCCGGAAGCGGCAGTTATTGTAGTATTCTGGCAGCTGCTTAGGTCAGTTGAAATGCCGTTCAGAACATACCAGCATTTATCAATGATTATGTTGTCGCCGACTGTATATTTCAGGTCTATCAAGGATGATGAATAGGTTGTTGCAATTGGCGAGGAAATGCTCACCGAAGGTACCTGTGTGTCATTGCCCACAGCCGCTCCGGAGAACGACGGCAAATATAACGTGCCGTCACTAGTGTAGCACATTTTGTCTACGGTAGCGTTGCATGCGCCGATCAAAATTGGCATAGGATCGGTTTTTGTTCCATTAAGATAAAAGTATATCCCGTACTTCAACGGGAATATTATTTTGGCCGTATAATTTCCAGGCGGCAGCATGTCGTCAAGGTCAATCCATGCAAGCTTATCAAGTACGCCGCCGATCGCCGTAAAGTTGTTGTCAATGTTCGATAAATTTATAGAACTTGTCATGTTCACGTCAGCGAACTCAAGCTGCCCTATGAAGAATCCCTCTACCTCGGCCAATGTCCCGCTCAAATTAAACTGGATTGTATAGTTATTCGTCTGACTGAGGCTGTCCATATTGGCTGGCAAACGGCTCGCATTCAGGAGCGTAAATGTAACGTTCTGCAGCAGCATTCTTTGCAAAAGGTTGTCAAAGAAGACCGTATCATTCGCAACTATAGACCTTGTCTCGGAAACGTCCGTATTACCAGCGGCGTCCGTGGCAAAAACACGGAAAACTGAACTGCTTATAATAGGCTTTGTCTTGAACCAGTTTGTCCCCGCGCCGCTCATGCTCTCATTGATTCCGTTCCATTCAAGCACTGCAGTGGAGTTCTCGCTTGTGATGACATTAATAATAATTGAGCCGTTCACAACGCTGCCGTTAGCCGGCGTTGGGTCAATGAGAGCAATTTCGGGCTTCACCCTATCAACAATTATGAACCTGGTCAGGTTTGTAGAGTTGAATATGCCGGGTGTGTTGTTTATTTTTATTTCTATCTTGTAAGACCCGTCCGTTATATTCAACCCATAGCTAGAAGAGCCGTCCCAAGGTGGTTTCTTTATTGAATTTGTGTTTTTTACAGACTGAAAAAATTTAACTCTGCTACCTGTAGAGTTCAGGATATAAGTGGTATCGAAATCAACGGTTGTCGAGGCGGTTATGTTGATTGTTATGGTGTCATAAATGCCGTCACCGTTTGGCGAGAATATATTATCGTTGCCGCCGGTGAATGTGACGTCGGCAGAAGGCAGGACGACGACGGAGAAATTTACGGACGCCGAACCAATGTTACCAACGTCGTCGCTGCATGAAAGCTGCAGGGTGTTCAAACCCACTGATGCAAGTATCGTAGTGTTGCCAGTAACGTTTGCAACTGCCCCATTCAGA
>DATDYJ010000006.1:0-8181 GCA_035289025.1 archaeon | reverse complement strand
AAGAACCTTATCTTGGTCGGTGGTCCGGCAGTCAACACACTCGTAAAAGAGTTGGGCGACGCGGGCAAGACACAGACAAGGGACTGGTACGTCTCGCAGGGCGAGGGTACTGCAATTGTTGACCTTGTGGCTGACGCATTTGCCTCAGGCAAGTCTGCGTTGGTCGTAGCAGGTTACAGCGCTGCAGACACGAGAGCCGCTACAAGCATGTTGCAGAACTACGATGCATACACGTGGGTCGGCGACAGAGCTGTGGTAAAGAACGGCGTCATCTCGACGACAACAGCATAAGAAACAGACTAAACTGAAAGGTTTGGTTTCGTTTTGAATTTTTTCTTTTCTTTTTTCTTTTCATTTTTACTGTCTAGAGGAGAGACTCGACGAAATCTAAATTTTTTATTGCGGAATCAGCCAGCTTTGTTTAAAAAGTCGGCTATCAACATATTTTTAGTGTTGATAGCCTAGCGAATCGATGGACACAGCACGAAGCAAAGCTTCGTGCGCGCAGGCATTGCTCGCAATGCCTCGCATCGATAGATGTCCATCACTTTTTAAACAAAGCTGAATTAGCCCGCAGATATTTATACTACAATACCAAGTATAACTGATATGTTTGAGTTTGTGACCGGAAAAATAACGGCTTTTGCAGGCACTCTGTCCGTGAACGATGCCATAGTTACCGTTTATCCGCTGTTCCTCTTTGTCATAGGCATGATAATTTACGCCGTATTCGTGTTCAAGTTCTACCGCTTTATCGGAGGCAAGAACGTTTTCACGCCCATAGATAAGAGCGCCAAGTGGACGCGAAAGCTGCTGCATTCTCTGGAATACGTATTCTTCTACCCGATAATAGCGTTTTTCTGGTTCCTTGTGATGTCGGTACTTTTGTCCATACTTTCCCAGACCGTCGCCATAGGCAATCTTTTCATGGCATCCATGGCGACCGTGGTGACTATACGCATCCTGTCCTATTATAGCGAGGAACTGTCAAGAGAGGTCGCAAAGCTCGTGCCGCTCGCGCTTCTCGGCCTCATGCTTCTTGACATAACAAGGATATCGATATCGGCTCCGTTCACTGTGATAATGAACCTGCCCGCATCTGCCCATACGCTGTTCTATTACTTTGTATTCCTTGTCGTGGCAGAGTTCGGCCTGAGGCTGCTGTATTTTGTAGGCAGAAAGAAATGATTCACATTTAACCGTTCTCTGCAATTTTACCAGATGAAGTACTGGACAAAAACGCCCGGCACAGGCGGAAAAGTGCTCAGTGAGGACGACTTCGTCGTCAGCGAGCTGCCTGCGAAGAAGTTTCTCACCAAGTACGAAAGAAAAAACGGGCGCGTCAGCCCTGTTAGCGGTCCGTTTTTTCTCTACCGCCTCAAGAAACGCGGCATGACGACAAAAGCCGCCGTGGATTTTGTCCGCCATAAATTCGATCTGAATGAAATAGGATTTGCCGGACTAAAGGATAAGCACGCCGTTACTTCCCAGTATATTACAACCCGAAGACAGGTGGAAGGCTTCGAGTCGGACAAACTTTCGCTTAAATTCGTCTCGCCGTGCAAAAATATGATGCAGGTAGGCGAGCTCGAAGGAAACTCTTTTTGCATCACGCTTCACGGCTGCAGGAGACCCGAAAATGCGAAAAAGATTATAAAAGAACTGGAAAAAGGCATGCCGAATTATTTCGGGCCGCAGCGGTTCGGGCTGCACGGCAACCACGATATAGGAAGACTTATTCTGAAAAAAGATTATAATTCTGCCTTGAATAAAATAGGCGTAGATATTCAGTCCGTTGATAAAAAAACCATAAAATTCTATCTGCATGCCTATCAGTCGTTTGCATTCAATTCTGTTCTGGATAAATATATAAAAAAATACTCGAAACCGATTTTTAATGACATACCGCTTGTAGGGTTTGACACCAAACTGAAAAACGACTTCTTCGGAAAAGAAACGAACAGGATCCTGAAAGCAGACGGCATCTCTGTTAAAAATTTTCAGATACACGACCTTGCTATAACATGCCGCGGCTCGCAGCGCGCTCCGTTCATTATGGTTAAAAACATTTCCTACGAAATAAAAGAAGATGGGCGTTCAGTCGTGGTATTGAACTTTGAGCTCCCGAAAGGATCTTACGCCACTGTAGTCATAAGGGAGATTACAAAAAAGTGATTGTATGAAAAAAGAAATTATTGTGATGTCTTTGTTAATAGTGGTCTTGGCAAGCGGCTGTTCTGCGCCGCCTGTAACAGAGCTGACAATACCCGGCCACGGCCCGGAGATATACACGTTTGCTAACGACATACGCGAGGCGCTTGCCGTCAGGACGAACGATCCCAACGGCATAAAACAGGTAGGAAACGACTTTGTTGTTATGAACATCGTATTCAACGGCGCCAACGAGACCGAAAACGGTTATTTCGGCATCGCCCTCTTCAATCTCATTTCAAAGGTGAATCTTTACTACAGTTACGAGGGCAAGTACGTTGCGTTCAATAAATTCTATTACATAGGGGACGCCTGGTATAATTCAACCGGCGGACAGATATCAAAGCCGCAGTTCGCAGCGCCGGTGCTGTGGCTTGTCGGGCCCTCCGAGGCATCGGGCACTTACGTGAATCTGGAGGGCAACACGATTTATCTGAGCGGCACAAGCTACAAAGACCTTACTCTGGCGGGCGACAAGCTGGCGCTGATATTCTTTGGAATAGATCAGATATAATATATCAGATAGAATTCGGTTACCCAGGCAAGCGCTATAGTTGCTGCTCCGGTCAGAATTGCTATTAAGATTGATTCTTTGTGCGGTTTTTTCGAATAAAACTCAAGCCCGCTCTTTAGGAATATAATCGACCATGCTATGCCTACAACCTTTACTACGCTGTGCGGAGCCCATGCAAGCAGCATAATCGGGCTTGATGCATACGCCATTATGAAAAGAGCGTCGCCGAATGATTTTTTGTCAAGCCGCCTGAACGCTATAAGCGAAAGCAGCGCCGTAACTGCAAGAAATCCTGTTGCCGTCGACGCAGTTATCCATACCATGGCCTCTCCCGCGCCGTAACTGAACGCGAATTTCGTCCAGCCGACATAGAATGTTATGGTTGTCAACGCCGAAAATATGACTATCAGCAGCGCTGCTTGCCCGGCATCCTTGCACAAAGACGGTTTCTCCTTCTCAAAAAATAGATCAGAGTCCTTAAGCAGGATTTTCATCTTCTACACCCACATGGCAAAGCTTGCTTTGCCTGTCTGGAAAACATACGTTTTCCATATATAAGAACTGATGAGTAATAGGTCATAAATAAAAGCATTTCAAAGATGTGTGATTCATGATAGAGATTATAGGAACGCTTATTCATAACATGTCGACATCTATGTTCCATCTTCTTGTCCTGCCAGTGGCTGTATTCTCCGCATTCTTCTATTTTTTCGGCTTTGTCGGGCTTATGCAGCGCCGAAAGACCGCAAAGACAGCCAAGGCCGGCAAACTGCCTAAAGTCACTATTCAGATACCGACATTCAACGAGCCCGTGGCAATACGGTGCGCGGAACACTGCCTCAGTATGGATTATCCAGAAAACAAGTACGAAATACTCATAGGAGACGACAGCAGCAACAAAAACGTCTCTTCAATGCTTGATCAGTTCGCCTCCAAACACAAGGGCCGCATAAAAATTGTGCGCCGCGCAAGCAACGCAGGCTTCAAAGCGGGCAATTTGAATAACATGACACGCCACTCTACTGGAGATATAATAATCGTGTTCGACTCCGACTTTATCGCGCCCAAGGATTTCCTGAAGCGCATTGTCCAGCCGTTTGCTGACAAGAAAGTTGCATGCGTGCAGTCCAAATGGTCATACCTCAATATAGACCAGAGTCCGACGTCCAAGTTTGCCAGCACCGTGCTCATGGTTTATCATAATATTCTGGCAAAGCTGAACAACAACGCGGGCGTGCCGCTGCTTTTCGGCTCCGGCGAAGCAGTCAAAAAGGACATACTTGTCAAGCTCGGCGGCTGGCAGGAAGGCAGCGTGACCGAAGATGTCGAGTTCTCCGTTCGTGCTCTCGAAAACGGTTACAGATCCATCTATCTGGACGATTTGTGTGTGGCAGGCGAAGTTCCCTACAACGTTCGCGCCCTGCGGACCCAGCAGAGGCGATGGGCATACGGAAACGCAAAAGCGTTCATAGAACACAGAAAATCCATATTACTCGGAAAATTCTCGCTTAAACAAAAAGCGCTTATGACGCTTACCATGCTCGGCTATGTGTCATCCTTTTTCCTCGTGGCGTTCATGTTTTTCGGTGCCGTGTCTTTCATGACGGGCGACCCGG
Organism: archaeon; assembly: GCA_035289025.1. Taxonomy (GTDB): domain Archaea; phylum Aenigmatarchaeota; class Aenigmatarchaeia; order GW2011-AR5; family GW2011-AR5; genus GW2011-AR5. The sequence continues at coordinate 3,840 of DATDYJ010000006.1, read as the reverse complement.
CGGCAATAAATGTCCCGCGACTCGTCGTAGAAACGTCGATAAACTTCCTCATTGCCTCGGGCTTCACTTTTGCCGGCATAGTGGCGCTTTGGCGGGAAAACAAAATGAGCCACGCCCTCGTTGTATTTTTCTCGGCGCTGAGCATCGGCATAATAGTGTCGCTAAGCGTATGCAACGGCGTATTCAAGGCAATACTTGGCAGACCGATGTACTGGATAGTTATAGTCAAGAAAGGCAACGTAGATTTTCGTCCCAGTACGTACGGGATTGTCGTAGCGAAATTATAGTGTTTATACGAGGACTACCACCCGTCTTTAGACGGTGGTATTATTTGTGGTATAAGGTTGAATCTTATTCAACCTATACGGATTGAGTTTCACTCAATCCTGTATTCCTGTATCACACAATCCACAAATAATAAGTCTTCAGATGCGGATTGTGTTTATATTTCTATAAAGCAAATTTTCACTGTAGCGGTGCTGTAAAAATGATAGAACTCGTAATGGCAATTCTGTTTTTTGCATTGGCAATAGTCAACGCGACAGTAATGATACTTTTCTTTCTGCCCGAAAGAAAATACAAGGCCTGCCATCCAGATGTGTCCGTCATCATCCCTGCTCACAACGAGGAATCAACGATAAAATCAACGGTAGAGAGTGTGCTTTCCTCCAGCTACGCCGGCAACATGGAAATCATTATTGTAAACGACGGCTCTACAGACGGTACGGCTGCACGAGTGCCGAAAAACAAAAAATTAAGACTGTTTAACGTGAAGCACGGCGGCAAAGCCGCCGCCATCAACTTCGGCGTACGAAAAGCAAAATACGAGACGATAGTATTTCTTGACGCTGACTCACGGCTTAAGAAAGACAGCATCGCACTGCTTGTCGCGCCGCTTGCAGACAAGGACATCGCAGTAACCTCCGGAGTTGTACTGGCAAGACAGACAAAAAATCCGTTCTCGTGGTTCCAGAGCCTTGACTATATCGTATATTCCGGCTGGCGATACTCCTGCAGCAAGATAAACGCGACATACGTCGCACCGGGTTTTGGCGCGATAAAAAAAAGTGCGCTGCAAAAAGTAGGCGGTTTCTCCAGCGATACGCTCACAGAGGATATAGACACAACACTTACGCTAAGAAAATCCGGCTTCGGTGCGGTAATGACGCTGTCAACAATAATGACGTCAACGCCTTCCTCGTTGGGCGCGTTTATCCGCCAGCGGGCAAGATGGGGGCGCGGCACAATCCAGACTGCAAAGAAGCACAAAGATATGATGTTCAAAAAGAACTCTATTGGCATGTACGGGTTTCCCATGCACATGTTCTGGTATCCGTTCGCGCTCATTTATCTGCCGTTGTCGCTTTACTGGATGTTCCAGAACTATTTTGCATACGGGGGCGGGATAATGTTTTTCCTTAACTGGCTTACGATTTACGGTATATTCAGCCTTTTCCAGAATGTTATAGCAGGCAACTACGCGCTTACGCCGATAATCGGCGCTATAATGGCGTCATGGCTCCTGTCTTTCATTTATTTTGTGGTGACGATGAGAAAATTCTCGGCATTCAGCTGGAAAATATTGTCGTATCTGGTAATTTTCCCGTACAACTGGCTGGTATTTGGCGTACAGGGATTCACGTTTGTGGTGGAACTTTTCTCGCGTAGGCGAGGTAACGTCTGGACGAAATGATAATCTTGATATACGGGCGCGCGTAGCAATGCGGCTGCTGATTTAAAAAAACTTCTTTTAACTGAGAAGTTTCAAAGAACCCGTGACTTTGTTTATTTTTTCTTCCGTGTCTGGCCCGATTCCAAGAGCCGTGAGCGTGCCAGGGACAAGTTCTGTTTTACCAGCATCCGCAATAAGAGAAGATTTTATTCCGAGCTTCTTGCATTTTTCCTTTAGCTCTACAAGTTCCGTCTCGCTTTTTGCCTTGACTATTATTTTCTTTTGGCCTTCTTTTTTCCAAGCATCGATTATTTTCTTGTCAGACTTTTGCACGGCATCAACAGCAGCGTGGCTTGCCTGAGCCGCAACCTTTCCCTTGCTCATTTTTATGTCGGTCCGTATTACAATTACCTGTTTGTACATTCTATCTCCTCAATACTTGTCCAAGAATATAAGCTGTTACCTTCGCGCTCTCATGCGGCGGCATCGACGAGCCCACGCCATAATATACAGTTACGGGAACTTCTGTTATTTTCATGCCGCTTCTTGCCGCTTTTATGAGCATCTCTGCCTCAAACTCGTACCGTGTTTTATTTATTTTTAGCCCGAAAAACTTGTCCTTTTTTATCGCGCGGAATCCGCACAACACGTCCGAGAATTTCTTCTTTGCCGCGGCCGATGTGACTCTTCTTGCAAATGTATTGGAAAATTTTCTCTGCATAGGTATGTCATCAAACGACCGCATCCCGAGCACAAGATCATGATTTTTAAGTCCCTCAAGCAGCAGTGGTATTTCTCTTGCGTCGTGCTGTGCGTCAGAATCGATGAATATTATGTTTTGATGTGATGCGATCTTAGCGCCCTGCGTGCACGCATAGCCCTTTCCCATATTTTTTGATAGACGCAGAGTTATGCAGCCGTGTTCTTTTGCTATTTCAGCCGTTCTATCTTTTGAGCCGTCGTCCACGACTATTATTTCGTAATTGCCAGTCTTTTTCACTGCCTCTATTACTTTGCCTATGTTTTTCTCCTCGTTGTAGGCGGGCAGTATAACAGAGGCTTTCACATGTTTAATTAAAGAAGAAAGAACTTAACTTTGATTTTTTGATACGCGGTGAAACTTTGTTTCACCTGTATATGTTAATTTTGCCTACTCCTATTTTTGATAATATTTTCTTTGAACCCAAGGGACTTTCTTTTCTAAAGAAAGGGGCTTACCATGGATTTCTTTTAACCTTTATCCAGTACCCGAAAATGTTCGCAATCCAGTGTATTATGGGCGTTAGCACGACCAGTACCAGAATCTCGGTTAACGGTAGCACATGAAAAGGCGCTGCAAACAGCATTGCCATGATGAGAAACCCGAGCTGGTCCATGAACATTGCACGGTCTCCGCGCTTCATGCCTAGGCGTCTTTTAATGAAAGAGCCGCCGAGGTCGCCGGCCATTGTGCCTATGCTTAGCATGAATACTATCGGGAACGTCATTGCAGCCAAACCTAGTTCCGCAGGCAGGTAGGATTGCCCGTATATCTGCAGCGAGCCTATGAAGACGCCGAAAATTACTCCTCCGAGAAAGCCTTCCAGAGTCTTTCCGTCGCCCAGCAGTCGGTGCCCTTTGAACATTTTCCTGCCGTCTATAGGTGTCTTGCCGCGCATCAGCGGCGGAAAGCCGTTGGCCGCATACGCAGGAGCTATGAACCAGAAAGCCTGCAGTAAAAGAAGTGGATCCATGGAATCATCTTATTACTTCATATTCTATTTCATCTATGTTTTCCTTGAATTTGCCGCGGTTAAGGAAATATTTTATGTAAATCTTTGAGTATTTCTTTACAAGACCCATGCCGCCCCATTTTTCCATACGTCTTGTGGAAGTATAAACACAAGTCTGCTTGGAAAACTTGAATTTGCCGTGCCCGCCGACCCGCGCCGCGAAGTCATGGTCCTCCATTACTTTGAGTTTCTCATCAAAGCCATTAATCTTATCGAACACGTTCTTGCGCACGGCTATTACTATACCGGGAGCATGAGGCTTGTTTGCATGCGTAGTCAGAAAATTCACAAGACTGTTGCTCATGTTGTATATTACCTGTTCCTTCCAGCTCGGAGTGAAGCCGTATATGCTGCACGTCCAGCCGACAGTTTTCTTGTTCTTGAAATCTTTCTCTA
>DATDYJ010000005.1:0-4386 GCA_035289025.1 archaeon | reverse complement strand
CTAACTGACATTCAACTGAGGAAAATTGCAGGCTTATTCTACAACGAGACCGTGCAAAATTACAGAATATTTTCTGCCGAGGATTTGGAAAGGGGTGTTGCGCCTTACATGCCTGAAGTGAGGCTGCCAAAACCCGAACCTGTAAAACACTACGACATGAATTTAACTGATGCAGAGCTTGCGAAACTTAGCACCGAAAGATTTCTAGCGCTTGACCAGGCAAGCATGAAGGCAATAGTGGGAAAATATAATGACAATGAATTTCTCTTGGCAAGGAAAAGTATCGGGCTTGATGAGAAGGCAACTGACGGCGAGCTGGAGCTTTTCGGACAGACGTGGTCCGAGCACTGCAAGCATACTATATTCAACGCATCAGTCACATACACTGAAAACGGCAGAACGGAAGTTTTCGAAGACGGCATTTTCACTGAATTCATAAAGAGGCCGACTCTCGCCATTCAACAGGCGAAGCCGCATCTCATCAAGTCGGTGCTATGGGATAATTCCGGTGTTGTTGATTTTGATCCCGATTCCAAATATTATGTCTGCTTCAAATGGGAAACGCACAACAGCCCGTCGAACATGGAGCCTTACGGCGGTGCAGTTACCGGTATCGTCGGGGTTTTCAGAGACATTCTCGGAACGGGAAGGGGCGCAAAGATAACGTTCGCCGGCTGGGGCTATTGCACGGGATCGCCTTTCTACAACGGCGACTTACGGCCGCCGCTGCACCCCGACCAGCTTCTTGACGGCATACATCATGGCGTAAGAGACGGCGGGAACAAACACGGTGTGCCGACAGGTATCGGCGGTACATTCTTTGACGACAGCTATATGGGCAAATGTCTTGTTTACGTGGGAGCTGCGGGCCTTATTCCAAAAGAAGTTGCGGGACGGCCCGGGTACGAAAAATGGATCAATCCGGGCGACAGATGCATTGTCGTCGGAGGACGCGTCGGGAAAGACGGCATACACGGCGCTACCGGATCTTCTCTCGGATTTGATGAGCACACGCCAGCGGGCCACGTCCAGATAGGCGATCCTTATACGCAGAAAAACGTGCAGGAATTCATTCTGGAAGCGCTTGTCGAAGGCATCATAAATTTTGCACAGGACAGCGGCGCAGGCGGCACAGCATCTGCTGCGGGCGAGATGGCACAGTTTGCAAACGGCGCAACGATAAATCTTGAAAACGATCTTTTCAAATATGAAGGCCTTGCTTCCTGGGAAAAACTCATTTCAGAATCACAGGAAAGAATGTTCCTTGCGGTCTCGCCTGAAAACTCTACAAGAGCAACAGAGCTTGCAAAGAAATGGGGTGTTGATTATCGTGATATAGGTGAATTCAACGACACAGGGTACTTCCATGTCATGGATGGAGACGAGCAACTTGTTTACGTAGATCTTGACTTTTTGCACAAGGGAACGCCCAAAAAAAATCTGAACGCAGTCTGGACAACGCCCGAAGAGCGCGGACTGGCCGAACCCGTGCAGGGATTTTATGAAAAAGTTATGCAGCAGGATCCGACCGAACTTCTCAGTAGTATAATGAGAAGAGAGAATATTGCCAGCAAAGAATTCCTTCAAAGGGAATATGACACGCGCGTGCAGGGCAGAACTGTCATACCTGCATTCATCGGCGTAAACAGCGACGTGCCGAGCGATGCATTCGTGCAGCTTCTTGACTACGGGAGCAATACGGGTGTTGCTTACGGCATAGGCATTGATCCTTCCTACAGCAAAATAGATACTTATGACATGGCGATGATGGCAGCAAATGAAGGCCTTATGCGGGTTGTTGCGGTCGGTGCTGACCCCGACCGTGCTGTAAATAACGGTAATTACTGCTGGCCGGGCGTGCTTCCTGGAGAGAGCAATGAATCCGACTATAAAATGGCGCAGCTGGTTCGTGCAGCAAAAGCCCAGAAAGATTTCGCGCTTGGTACAGGCGTTGCCACGATATCAGGCAAAGACAGTATGAAGATACAGGGAAAAATAGATACAGCAGACGGTGGTAAACGGGATGTTTTCGGGCTTCCTGCTGTGCAGTACGCGACGATGGCTCCTGTTCCTGATGCGAACAAGTGCGTAACATCAGACTTCAAAGCTGTTGGCGACTCTATATATCTTGTCGGCCCGATCACAAAAGATGAACTCGGAGCATCTGAATTCTATCAGCACTTCGGAGAGACAGGTCTTAATACTCCGAAGGTAAATCCGTATAAGTCAATGGATCTTTATCGCCGGCTGCATTCTGCAATGCAACAGGAACTTGTTGAGTCAGCAAAAGTGTGCGCAAAAGGCGGACTTGGTGTTGCGCTTTCATATTCTGCAATGGGTAGTGGCCTTGGAGCTGATGTAGACCTATCAAATGTCCCGAGAAATTTTGATGGTAATACAGATATAGTGAATTCCAAGCTCCTTTACTCACAGACTGCTTCAAGGTTCGTTGTGAGTGTACGACAAGATTATGCGCAGCAATTTGAGCAGACACTGGGAAGTTACGCGCGCCAGATAGGGTACGTTACTGAAGGCGAAATCATCGTTAACGGGGTGGACGGAAACCCGTTTATCGCCGGCAGTAGCCATGAACTAAAATCCAGCTGGCAGTCAACTTTTAGCCATAAAAATTATCATGGTGATGAAACATTACAATAGTAAAACCAAGAGCGATAATCGTTAACGGATACGGAATCAACTGCGACAGAGAGCTAGCTTATGCCTTTTTAACAGCCGGTGCAGAAGTTGAGCTGGTTCATCTGGACGAACTGATTGCCGATCCTAAAATTCTTCGAACATACGCACAGATACTAGGGCTTCCCGGCGGGTTCTCTTTTGGTGATGATACTTTTGCCGGCAATATATTTGCCAAGAAAATAAAATACAGCGGACTGCGCGACGAGCTTGAAAGGTACTTACAGGAAGGAAACCTCCTATTCGGAGTCTGCAACGGCAATCAGATAGGTAGCGTGATGAATTTAATTTCTGTGTTTGACGAAGTTTTTTCTGATCCTGAGATGGTATATACAAACAATAAATCCGGAAGATACGAGGACAGAGGAAACATACACCTGAAAGTTGTGAGCCATAAGTCGCATTGGCTTGACGGAATCGATGTACTTCACAACATACCCGTTGGACACGGGGAGGGACAATTCTATGCGACACCGCGTGTGCTGGATGAATTATACAAAAGAGGTCTTGTTGCACTAAAATATGTGAACGCCGACGGTACACCTGCAAACGGCATGTATCCTGTAAATCCGAACGGTGCTATGGATGACATCGCGGGTCTTGCATCGGAAACTGTGATCATGATGATGCCACATTTCGAAAGAGCGATGCGACCGATAAATCAGGACGGATGGACGAGAAGAAAATCCGCTCTTAGAAGACAGGGACTGGCGCTGCCCGAAGAAGGTGACGGTATGAAGATATTCAGGAACGGCGTTAAATATTTCGAATAATTGGAGATGATAAAAATGGGAGAAGTTTACGACCCTACAAAACCTTTCAATGACCAGGTAAGACGGTTAATTCAGGAAACACATCCTAAATCAGGGCCTATTTCTGTAACACCGTTTGGAAAACGATTCAAGGTAAGCAAGTTTGGTAGATATTGGAATGAATACGACGAGCTTACAGGTACGGATGGTATAGGTACCAAGGGGCTCATTCACTGGATGGCTGGAACTATTCCTTACGGCGTGCAGGATGCATTTGCTATGACTGCTGATGACTTAATGGAAGGCGGATTTGAACCAGTATATCTTCAAGATCATTTAATGATGCAAGAAGAAAACGAGAGCCGTATATTTGAGGCTACGATGGCTCTTAGGGACCTATGTATTGCAAATCCATGGTCATTGTTTGAAACTGAAACATATCCAATAGTAATTACTGGCGGAGAAACTGCTATAATAAATACGATGCAAGGATTTGAAATGGGTATAACTATGACTGGTTATTCCAGCTTAACAGAACAGATAGTTCCAAATGCCAAAGATGGAGACGTTCTGATAGGGCTTGACAGCAGCGGGCTTCATTCCAACGGCTACAGTTTTGTACGCGATGAGATGCTAGGCAAACGCAAAATGACTCTTGATGACAAATTACCATGGAACGTAAAAGTTGGTGAAGAGCTTACAATACCGACACATGTTTACACACCTGCGCTCAAAGAACTTCTGTATGATTACAAGGAAGACGTTCACGGGATGGTGCACATAACAGGCGGCGGACTCTCAAAATTGAAAGAGCTTGCACCGAGTAAGGACGTAGACATGCATGTTGAACGTTCCCGTGCTCCTGTGCCACAAAATATATTCTTTTATCTCCACGAGCTAGGATGCACTGAAGAAAAAATGTATACGAGATTCAACAATG
>DATDYJ010000004.1:0-4374 GCA_035289025.1 archaeon | reverse complement strand
TTCTAGTAACGTTTTCAGATTTTCTTCTCGCAGTCGGTGCATGTCATCGTAGCTGTAGATGCCTATATCCCAGCTGTCCAGACCTTCCCTGAATATTATGCGTGGAAATATATCAGATTCCTGTTTATGGTAGGATATCTCTTCTGGGTCGACTAGTGCTGACCGGTCTTTGCCGAATACACGTCCGAAAACATGCCCGTGAAAATCTCTGCCTAACAGATAGTCTTCGTGAAAAGTTTCAACAAAAGCCGTTGGAACTCCTTGGGCTATCATAAGCGTTCTGAATAAAATACCCGTATGTGAACACGTAGGATATCTACCTTCTTCAAGAATCTGGTGGGCCGTTCTTGATCTTGTCACGCGTCTTTTTAGTTCACGATTAAGTTCTTCTTGTTCTTTTGTTGGATTCTCTATATATTCTACCATTTTTGGCAATGTCTTAATGTATGCGCAAGTTCTGTACGCCGTACTCCACGGCTCCGACAGATTCGGCGCGTTATCAAGTAGCATGCGTCTGACTCGGTCTGCATGACTTAATACCAGCGGCGTTATCTTTGTCTGTTCTCCCTCTACCAAATACGGGTGCATGTTAGCGCTATATGCAAAACCCTTATAAACCTAGTTACTATCTCTCGATACTCTCAGACCTCTTTAACTATTTTTCCTGGCAAATCTTGCTATGCGAGCCGTTGATCTTTCTGCTGACATACGAAGGCTTATGACGCCTAAACTGTCTAAGGACTTCAGCGGGCCTTCGCCGGGGATATTTGTCGGCTCGGAAAATTACCCTAACTTAAATGTCGGGCCTCTCGGGATGCTTGCTGACGTGAACGATAATCCTGCCGACTGGCTGAACATGAATTACCAGCAGATAATTGCAATACGCGGCTCGATGATACGCTCTGGACGAAAAGAGAATGTCAGATCGACACAGAAAATCGTCGACAATATGCAGGAAATTTCTGTCGCCTCGCGGCCTACAGACGTGGAGATGATATTCCAGAAACGGCCCACGTTTTCGATGAGCTTTGACAGCTACGTGCAGCCCATGGGGCCTTTTGCCCGGCTGGAGTCGCTACGCTTACAGGAAAATCCACGCGTGGATGTAAAAGTCGAGAAAATTCTGGGAGACGAGCTGAAGGCATCGGAAGCTGCCATGTCGCTCTATCTTTCGGACAACGATGTTTACAAGATAACGACTATTCTTTCCTCTGGGGTACTTGGATTTGACAAAAAGCTTGTGCCGACAAGATGGTCGATAACCGCGACGGATGACATAATAACAAAGGCGCTGCTAAGGGACGTGCGCACTTACGCGAGCATAAACGACTTCCTTATTTTCGAATCTTTCCAGCTGGACAACCACTTTCTGATACTTTTAATGCCGGGCATGTGGGAATTCGAGGATTTCGAGGCGTGGAGCAAAGGCAGTGCGTGGAAGCCTGGCCTTGAGGTAGAATATGAACCGTTCACGGGACGGACGGCTTATGCGGAACAAGAGGGCGGCGGTTATTATGCCGCCCGTATAGGCGTTGTAGAGTACCTGCATCACGTGCGAAGGCAGGCCAGAGTTATTGTTTTCCGCGAGATCCACGAAGGCTACTCCGTGCCACTGGGTGTGTGGCAGGTCCGCGAGAACGTAAGGAACGCTATGTCGCGCGGACCTGTGAAATTCGACACTATGGCATCGGCTCTTGCGTACTTATCGAAGAAATTGCGGCATCCTCTTGCCATGTATACACAGAAAAGCCGCGTGCTTTCGCAGCGCAGGCTGACGGATTTCTGATAATTTTGTTGAAAAAGTGATGGACATCCATTGATGTCCATTGCACCAGACCATCGTGGAATCACGATGGTCGACTTTTTCAACAAAATTCTGATAATATTTCTACTTTAAAAAGATTTTTTCCTTAATAATTGTAACAAAGGTACAACCGGAGGTCTTACAAATGGCAACATTCGAAACAATAAAGAGCGAAGAGATAAAATTCGGTGCGAACAATTTCATAGAGGTTGCGCGCAAAAAATTTGTCGGAGACGACGGCGAGAATGAGTTCATCTCGATAAGCCGCGGATTCACGACACAAAATGGCGAGAAACGCTACAAGAAGTCATTCAGCGTCCCGCTGAATCAGGAAGTAATCCACTTCATAGCGGAAAAACTAAAGAACGTCTAAGAATTTTTCTTTTTATTTTTCAAAATAAACTTATTTTAGGTTTTTAATATGCAACTCAAAATCGCGGCAGACAAGGCAGCAAAGGAAGAAAAGATAAGGACTCTGCGCGGATATTTTCTTGGCTCCTGCTTTGCGTGCATAAAGAACAAGAACGACATCATAACGGAGTGGACGTTTCTTTATTACAACACTTCCACAGGCAAGGCAGTTGACTGTTTTGTCAATGACAAATTTGTTACCGTAAGCGATGAGACGCGAGCCGTTAACCCGGTCAAGGAAATGAATATAGACGATCTGCATATCGGCATCGAAAAAGCAATCGATATAGCAGACAAAAAATTCTCCAAGAACACGATAAACATACTCATAACCCTGCACAAAAGAGAGCACCTGATGTGGACGATAAACATGATTTCTGCTGATATGAACGCGATAACGTATGACATAGACGCAGGCAGCGGCAAGATACTTCGGGAAGAAACAACGAGCCTTGCAAGAAAACTCTAGAACATCCAGGAAGAAACTACAGAATCAAAATGCACCGAACCATCCGGATTTATTTTGTATTTTTCCACACTGCCATGACCGGACAAAGTTGCTTTGTCCTCGCTGACAAATAATGCCTCATTTTCAGAGAGTATCATGCGTGCATCCTCACAAGGTCCTGTTCTAAAATCCAGAATAGTCCATTTACCATATCTATTTCCAGTAGAATATTCACGATATATTTCATCTACAGAGGATTGAGTTTCTACGCCTTTTCCACTTAGTATACTTCTGAATACGGTTTCGTGATTTACTGCGTCATCACGATAATCTCTTTTGAATGTGGCGCCAATCATAATTATCATTTCACTAAGAAATACAACTTTCTACCCTTTACATTTCTCTCATCTACATAGCCGGCCGCTATAAGCTGCACGACACGTTCCTGCGTCTTCCGACGTGTTCGGCCGATGGCTTTCGACAAATCAACTACGGATATGCCGTTCTTGTGCACTGCCCCGACAATCAGTATGTCGGCAATTTCTTCTTCCAGTCCAAGTATCAGTTTGTCAAGAACCTTTTTCTTTTCCTGGGCCCACTTTGGCAGTTTCTTGCGCTTGATCAGGTTCTTTGCCGCAAGAAGACGCAGCATGTAATCAACGCTGTTGAGCCTTGACAAATAGGCTGATAATTCTTTTACATGACCGTCGACTCTGACCTGCGTCCTGTTTGCACGATTAATAGCATTATTGATAGATTTTATCTTCGCTTCCGAAATTCCAGAAACATTATTAGATATACGTGCATGAAGGTCTTCGAGCTGCGAGACTATGTGACGGTCCATTACGTCCGTATCCGCGAGGCGCTCCGCTGACTTCTGGCTAAGGTCGCTGTATTTTTGCTCAAGATTTTCCACGTGCAGCGTAAGGTCGCTCACCATTTCCCTTACGTCCAGACGCTCGATTCGGTCGGAAAGAGCCGTCATCAGCTCGGCTGACTCTTCGCCGCGCTTGTTAATCTTGTCTTTTATGTCCTGAATATGATCGTTTATTTCGTATGTGCTGGAAGCCTTTATGGCAAGATTCAGGTCAAGAAGGATATCCTTTATCTCGCTTAGGACGTCAGTATTTGACATCGCGACCAGCTTGTCGATTTTTTTCAGGAGTTCGTCGATCCGCTGGTCTTGCTCAATAAGTACATCAAGCCTCTGGTCGCTTGGGTATTCCTCGTCGACGCGTACTAGAAACTTCTCATCCATAAATTTCCTATGGAGAAAACTGTTTTAAAACCGAAAGTAAGCAGAGCATGTAATTGATTAACATGACGAATAAATCACGCATAACTACGGGCTTCTACGATTCCTGGTCTCCTGTTCAAAAAGGGAAATTCGCCGCTATGAAAGTGCGGGCGCCAGCAATAATGGCAAGACTCAAAAAAGGCCTTACGCTTGATATAGGCTGCGGCAACGGCTATTTTGAAAGGGAGTTCAGCGGAAATTTTATAGGCGTCGACACGGATGAAAAAATGCTGAGGGGAAGCGTTGTTGTATTTCCGCGCATTCTCGGCGACGGCAGCAGGCTGCCGTTCGCAGACTATTCTTTTGATGCGGTCGTGTCTGTGGATACAATGCATCTGATAAGGGGTAATGATTTTCTACGGGTGCTTAAACCCGGCGGCATGGTGATCTTTTCCGTATTTTTTAACGATGACA
>DATDYJ010000003.1:0-3542 GCA_035289025.1 archaeon | reverse complement strand
CAATACCTTAGAATTGTTGGTGATGAATTCGGGTCTACTACAAAGAGGCCAAGAAGAACTGGATGGCCAGATCTTGTTGCAACACAGTATTCTGATATGCTCAACGGGTTCACATGTCTGGCGCTTACAAAATTAGACGTAACGGATTTTGTGCCCGAAATTCCGGTCTGTACAGGATATAAAAAAGACGGACAAGTGTTCAAAAACTTCGACCCGATGTACCTTGGAGACTATACAGCAGATTCTGGTTTAATTATTCCCGGATGGATGAAGGATACGAGCGAAATAAAAGAATTTGAGCATCTTCCAGAAGAAGCTAGAAGACTTGTAGAATTTTGGGAACGTATAGCCCCTGTCAGACTTATTTCAAACGGCCCTGGAAGAGGCCAGACAATATTTAGAGAATAATTTTATCTATCTTTTAAGCATAGACATCTTCTCATTAGTATGAAGTGCTCTGCAAGCAGGCGCGGTGTTTGAAAATGAAACTAGGCGTACTCTTCTCGGGCGGGAAGGACTCCGTCTTTGCGATGTACAAGGCTATGCAGCATGATGATGTAGTTTGCCTGATAAACGTTATCTCTGAGAACAAAGAGAGTTACATGTTTCACACGCCGAACATTGAGCTGACGCGCGTGCAGGCAGAGGCAATCGGGCTGCCCCTGATCATCGAACTTACAAAAGGGCAGAAAGAAGAGGAGCTGGAAGATCTCAGGCGTGCCATACAGCGCGCGAAGAGGGAATACAAACTGGACGGCATTGTCACAGGCGCCTTAGCCTCGGTTTACCAGGCAAGCAGGATACAGAAAATATGCAATGATCTTGAGCTGAAATGCATAAACCCGCTGTGGCAGACGAACCAGATCGACCACATGAGAAATGTTGTCGACGCGGGGTTTGAGGTGATGATAGTCGGCGTGTTCGCGCGGCCGCTGACGCACCTGCTGGGCAAGAAAATAAACAAACACGTCATCGATGAACTGGCTGATCTGGAAAGAAAGCACAAAATAAACCCGGCGGGTGAAGGCGGGGAGATAGAAACGTTCGTGCTCGACGGTCCGATCTTCAAGAAGAGAATTGTCATCACGGACGTAGAAATCGGAAAGGAAGTCTATTCAATAAAAGACGCGAAACTCGTTGAGAAATAGCTATTTCATGTAAAATATTTTCTTCTTAGCATCAAAGCGTTCGATAGCATAGCGAAGCATGGTGCGAGGCATTTGTTTGTAAAACTTCCGAAGAAAATTTTCTTCCTCTGTCTGGTTTTTCTTGCCAACCTCGCGAAGCGCCCAGCCGACTGCCTTGTGTATCAGGTCGTGGCTGTCTGTAAATAGTATTTCTGATAGCTTTAACGTGTCTTTGAAATCATTGTTTCGTATGAATGCAAAAGTCGCCACTATTGCAATTCTGCGCTCCCATATGTTTTTTGATTTAGCTAGTTTGTGCAAAATTGCCCTATCATTATCAAGAAGGTACTCGCCGACGATATACGGCGCCGATGTATCGACAAGATCCCAGTTGTTCACGCTTGCTGTGTGTTTAAGATAGAAGTCTAATATCTCTTTCCTTTCGGCTTCGCCTGCTGTCTCGAATTTCATTACCAGAATTTCTAAAGCCGTGAACCTGTGTTCGTGGATATTGCTTTTCATCAAAGTATCTATAGTGGAAAGATCGGCGTGCGCGTACTTCTTTGCTATGACACGCTGCTGCGGCACGGTTAATCCAAGGAACACGTCTCCTTCGCCGTATTCGCCTTTGCCTGTCTTGAAGTATCCTGCGGACATCTTCGCCCGCTCTGGATTGGATAATGCTTTGAGGTCTTTCTCTATTTCCATAACACACCAATTCAGTTTTTATTAAACCCGCCCTGTTTTTCCCATTCCTTTATCACGCTCAAAGATTCGTTCTCAAATTCCGGAGCGAAAACTAATTCTATTTTCCTGTTATTTTCTTTATTTAGGATTTGGTTGTCCGTGGCACCCTCATAGTAGCTTTTGGAAACCATTTTCGGAGTCTTTTTGCATGCGTATACAATCCTTGATACGCCTGACCAATAGGCGACGGAGAAACACATAACACAGCACTCAACAGATTCGTACAACGTTGCTCCCGTGAGGTCTGAAGTTTTGAGATTCTTGCACGCTTCCCTTATCGCAGCAGTTTCTGCGTGTCCGGAAGGGTCATTATTTTTGTATCCGACACTGATGGCATGTGAAATAACTTTCCCGTCCTTGACAATCACAGCGCCCGCAGGAAACCCGCCTTCTTTAACCGACTTTCTAGACTGCTCAATCGCCAGTGATATGAATTTTTTGTCCTCCAGGTTAATGTTTTGCTTTAACACAAATACCATTAAACCTGATTGTTTTTAAGGGAACTTAACATTCTGCATCAATAACTTACGCAAAATCGGTGAAATACGCTTTTATCCATTACAGTCTTATGGAGTGTATGGAAGAAGGTCTTGAAAAATACGTCAAAAAGGACTACACAGGCAGCTTGTACGACGGCCTGAGGCAGAAGCATTCCGAGAAAAGAGCGGACATAGAGAGGCGTTTGCAGGACTTCAGGGACAGCTATCTCAAGGACGATAAACACGTCTTCGGCGAGCTCTGCTTCTGCCTGTTCACGCCGCAAAGCAAAGCCAAATCATGCTGGCAGGCCATAGAGAAGTTAAAGGAAAACGGACTTCTTTACAACGGGACACCCGAGCAGATAATCAAATGGGTGGCTGCGGTGCGTTTCAATAATAACAAGTCGAAGTACGTTGTTGAAGCGAGGCAGCTGTTTACGGTTAATGGGGAATTGAAGATAAAAGATACGTTAGCATCTCTGGGCGATCCCCTGAAAATGCGCAAATGGCTCGTCAAGAACGTCAAAGGCATGGGCTACAAAGAGGCAGGGCACTTTTTGCGCAACGTGGGCTTTGGTGACGATGTTGCGATTCTGGACAGACACATACTGAAGAACATGGTGAAATACGGCGTAATATCGGAGATACCCAAATCGCTTACGGAAAAGAAGTATCTTGAAATTGAAGCAAAATTCATTGAATTCGCAGACGCGCTGGGCATCCCTCCTGCACATCTTGATCTGGTCTTTTGGTCGGAAGAGGCCGGGGAAATTTTTAAATAATACGAGCAAGAGTTTACTATTGCTGTAAAGAAAGAAGTTTGTTCTTTCTTGTGCCGATCTTTTTCTTGTAAGAAAAAGCTAGATATCCCAAAAAGAACTTATTACAAAATATGGCTCGCTTACGCCTGCACATGTCACTGATTTGTAGTTTAAATAGTTGACCTTCATTAGTATTAGTACGGTTAGGGTAGGAAGGTAAATGAAGGAAGCGCTTTTGCGCACATCATTGAGGGCCTATTTCTAACAGAAATAAAAGGTAATAGACATGATAGCCGTTTTCCAAAAGAAAATCTGCTAGACATGGCTATAACCAACTAAATGGAGATGGAAGTATGGAAAGACGTGGAGGATTTGGCCGCAGCGATGATCGTGGCGGCAGAGGAGGCGGCTTCGGCGGTGGACGCGGA
>DATDYJ010000002.1:0-4770 GCA_035289025.1 archaeon | reverse complement strand
AACAGCAGGGTCGTTACTGAAAGCTGCCGTGAATGCGCCGTCAAGACCTGCCGCAGGGTTCAGCGAAAATACAATAAGCAGCGGCAGTATACCGCGTATAAGGAAAACAGCTATGAACATGCCCCATATGAGGAACCATTTGCGCGCCCACATTGCCATATTTGAGAGAACATCAGCATTGATGACGGCATTGTCGATGCTGCTGACTATCTCAAAAAGCGACAGCCCGACTATGGTAAGAATCATTATTAATATATCCATTTTCTTCAGACCTTCTACTCTATAATAATCGCAAGAATTTATACTACAGTTCTTCCAAAGCTTAAAATAACAGGAAACAAATTAACTATATGGCAATTTACACAGAAGAAAAAGCCGAAAAGCTGCTAAGCAAATACGTGCCTGTCGCCAAAAGCGTGTTGACCAAGACGCCGATAGACGGCATAGCAGCGACAAGAAAGATTAAGCTGCCAGTTGTGCTAAAACTTATCTCATCAAAGGCGCTTCACAAAACCGAAGTGAACGGCGTGCGTATAGTTAAGGATCTGGACGAATTGCGTGCGGCATACGGCGATTTCTACAAGACCTGCAAAAAGAAGAAGATTCCTTTTGACGGCGTCCTCATGCAGGAATTCATCAAGGGCGAGGAAGTCATAATAGGAATAAACAAGGACCCGACATTCGGCCACGTGATAGCCTTCGGCACAGGAGGAAAATACGTAGAGATACTAAAGGACATAGCATTCAGATCCTGCCCGATTACCCTAAAAGACGCGCAAGACATGATAGACGAAATAAAAATGAGGAAGCTGTTGTACGGCTTTAGAGGAAGCAAACCAGTCAACATTAACCTGCTAAAGAAAACGCTGGTGGCAGTAAGCCAGATCCCGAAGAAGTACAAAGGCATAGAAGAATTAGACATTAACCCCTTCATAATAAACGACAAGATCGGCAAAGTAGCTGATGCAAGGATTATTACTAAATAAATTAGAAAGATATACGTAATTTTCTTTTAAATTCGTCTTCCGGAATTAACTTGTGCGCAAGAATCTTTCTAATTTTTCTTTTGTAAGATTTTCTAATGTTCATCGATAACACCAAATATTAAGTATAATGATCTCTAGTAATCCTAGGCTCAGTCATCTTCCCGCCCTTCTTCTTGTGTTCGTGTAACATTTTGAGAGAATGCACGAAGACATCCAAGCCGTGATCAGCTTCTGCTTTCGTTATGATTAATGGCGGGCAGAAACGTATCACTGACTTGCCTGCGCCTATCATTATTACGCCTTTGTCAAAACATCTGTGTATTATGAATTCTCTCTCTGCCGGAGCCGGCTCGCGACTCTTTTTGTCGTGCACTATCTCTGCACCTATCATTAAGCCTATACCGCGCACATCGCCAAGATGTTCGTACTTGTCCTTCATCTCGTTCAGCCGTTTCATGATGTGGTTTCCGATTTTAACAGCATTCTGCGCTGCCTTCTTCTTTTTCAGATAGTCAAGCGTTGCTTTGCCCGCGGCTGAAGCAAGCAAATTGCCGCCATACGTGTTCGAGTGCGCGCCCGGCGGCCATGTCATTAACTCTCTTCGCGCTACCATCGCGCCTAAGGGTAAGCCGCCTCCAATTCCCTTTGCCATTGCTACTATGTCCGGCGTGACGCCGAAGTTTTCAATTGCAAGGAACTTGCCCGTTCTATAGCAGCCCGACTGAACCTCGTCAGAACACATTATCACGTCATGCTCGTCACACAATTTGCGTACGCCCTGAACAAAGCTTTTTGGCGGCACTACGTATCCGCCCTCGCCCTGTATAGTTTCCATGAATACACCTGAGCAGTTGTCGCCAAGCTCGAACAGTGTTTTTTCCAGCGCATTCAAACAGTGACTGCTGCACTCTTCGGGTTCCATCTTCATTCTGTACCAGTAAGGATACGGCACGTGCTTTACAGGCAGAAACGGCTCAAACCCTTCCCGCTGGATCGGCTTGCTGTTTGTCATCGAAAGCGAACCCATAGTCCTGCCGTGAAAGCAGTGATCGAAAGCAATCATGTGGCTGCCGCGCTTGTTCCATTTGGCAAGCTTGACCCCCGCCTCTACAGCCTCCGTCCCTGAGTTAGTGAAAAATATCCGCCCGTTGTTCAACGGCTTCGGCATATTGCCGAGAAGTGTTTCCGCATACAGAAGGGGCGTCTCTGCATAAAAATCAGGAAACGCGCAGTGCGTCGCGTTGGCGAGCTGCTTCTTGATCGCAGCCACAACAGGCGGCGCCTCATGGCCCGCAGCCATAACAGCAATACCCGCCGCAAAATCAAGATACTTTTTGCCGTCGGTGTCCCAGATATTGCAGCCGCGACCCTTTTTGAATACGAAATCAAAATCACGCGTCATAGAAGTAGACAGCACGGCTTTGTCGCGCCTTATTATATCTGATGACTTAACCATTGCAAACACCATGTATTGAGAAGCAACTTGTTGCATGCTTCATGAATTAGATTTGTCAGGGGCAAAATATAAAGAAAATACATCCAAAAATAAGGCTTAATTATGCAAGTATCTGGCTGCGTATATGTGGTTCTGTTTTATATGTAAAGTCACATTTCATTTTCTTTGTTACGCCTTTATTTCTCATTTTTATTCGTCGTATTGTCGGAAGAATCATCCCTCTCAGATTTTCGTTGATATTGAAGCCCATGTCGTAGGTCGACCATGCGGCTTCCGCAACACATCCAAGATTGCATTTGTTGCATGAGGAATATTTTTCGTATATGACCTGCGTGTCTTCGTTTTTCCATGCATCTGATAGGCGGGTTTTACGAAGGTCGAATCTTCCTCCGTTAATGAACAGGCACGGTGATACCAGTATGCCCTCGTGATCAATTTGGATGCATTTCCACGGATTGCATTTATAGTCGAAATTTCCTGTTTCCTGCAGGTACCTTGCGCTGTTCATTATGGGATAGTAATATTTGTGATCAAGGATGACTTTCTTGTAGTTTTCAATCTGTTCCGTCGTGGGTTCAAATCGTCTGGCGTCAACTCCTCCCTGAGGATCAAGCAGGTTGAAAGAAATTGTGTCCATATTCAATTCATCAAATACCATGTGCAATATTTCGTGCATATGATCTGCATTTCTGTTCGATATTGTTACCATGGCGCATACAGCGGTGCCAGCCTTGAGTTTTGCAAGCCCGGATGTTATTTTCTTTATGTTGATTTTATTCTTTTCTAGCCAGTCAACACCGCGCGTTTCACTGTAAACATCCGCTCTTGAGCTGTCTATCGACGTGCTGAAGAAATCAAAACTTTCTGCAATCTTCGGTATATTATCTTCTTTGAAAAGGCTAAGATTGGTGACAACCATTGTGACAAGCCCTATGGACTTGGCGTACTTTGCCAGTTCAAAAAGATCTTTGTTAATAAAAGGCTCGCCGCCGCTGAAAGTGAGGGTTACTGCGCCCAATTCATGTATGTCGTCAATTATGCGTTTCCATTCTTCCTTGTTCGGCTGATTTCCCTTCTTTGTTTTCCACATGTCGCAATACCCGCATCTGGAGTTACAGACGGTTTCGATTGTTATGTACGCAAAAGTAGGTTTTTTTATCTTCGGGTTTAGAAGTCTGTTATATGTATGATTGTGAAGAAATCTCACGCTGGAACTAATGTCCATAGATTTATTTGAAAAACTAAAATATAAAGAAAATTAGTGCACATATTTTATAGGTGATGTAAAGGGTATTGTGCGCGGAATAGAATGAATTGACAGATTCTGCCCGTTGTACGCCATTAATGCCTCAGCCGATCTCATTGAGTGCTCATGCGGCGGCCACATTCCGATGCGTTTGCCGTTTACGTATAGAGCGTACCCGCCAAGTTCGGTCAGTTGTCCATTGACTAGGTCTCTTTCGTATGCACTGATATGGATACCCATTGCGTCTGCATTCATGCTCTGGTCTATGAAGAAAAAGGATTTATACACCATAGTTGTCGTCAAAAGACTATTTACTGCTTCCGATGGGAAGCGTGAAATGGAACTCGCTTCCCTTGCCGTATTCGCTGACAAACCAGATTTTGCCGCCCATTAGATTTATCAGCTCCTTGCAAAGCGACAGCCCGAGCCCGACGCCGCCGCCGCTTCTTGTGTACGACGAGTCCACCTGATAGAATCTGGAAAATATCTTCGGCTGGTTCTCTTTTGCTATGCCTATCCCTGTGTCCTTCACCATGAAGTGCACAAAATCGTTTTTTTTCGATACTTTAACAGTTATTTTGCCCTTTGGTGTATATTTCACGGAGTTGTTTATCAGGTTCATGAGCACCTGCTGAACGCGCTCCCTGTCGCTATACAGCTTTGGCATGTTCTTTTCCACAATGTATTCTGAGATGAGCCCCTTTTGCGCAGTCTGAACGTCCATCTCGGTCTTTATTTCTTCTGTCATCTTGCCTATGTCAATTTCTTCGTTCTCGAGTTTTATTGTATTGAGATCTATCCTCGATATGTCAAGCACGTCATTTACGAGTTTTGACAGGCGTATTGTTTCGCTCTCTATTATGCCAAGGTACTTGCCTCTTTTTTCATCGTCTTTTGCTATCTCGCTTTTCTGGAGCAGCTGAGAGAAGCCGTGTATTGAAGTCAGCGGCGTCTTCAGCTCGTGCGCCGCTGTCGACATGAATTCATTCTTCTTGACTTCTTCAAATTTGAGCTCCTCGACATTTGCCTTCAAAGTTTTCTGGGTCATCCTGAGCTTCTTGTTCAGCTCCTCTGTGTCTTCC
>DATDYJ010000001.1:0-11810 GCA_035289025.1 archaeon | reverse complement strand
AGTTTTGGTTTCATAATTATCAAGCTGCCGTGCTCTTCATCCGCTTCATGAGCTCCTTGAACGCCTGCTTCTCTTCGGTTGTTGCAAGGCCGCACGTCCTTGCCGCGCCCATGCAGATGTTTGCGCCTCTGGAAAAATATATACTGTCGGTCCTGACACGCTTCGGGATCTTTGTTCCGAAGAACTCCGCCACCCCGCCGTCGAATTCCTTAATGAGCTCCTTTGGCGTTGTCGCCCTTTCAGCAAGCACTGAATCGACAAAATTCTTGACTCTTGAATCCATTGAAATCACGATACAGGAGGGGCATGAAATGCCCCGTCCTTTCTTACTTCTTTGTAACTATATAGTAGTGACGAAAGCTTATAAAGCTTGTGGTTGAGTCGTAATTGAATAGTAGTTACATTGGAAACTGAAAACGCGTTGTTTTGTCTGAATAGTATTTTTCGTCCAAAATCATCATCTTTAAATGCCTTACCCTGTAACTTAAGAGAGGTCGGCGACCATAGCGGAGAGGCTAGACCCAAACCCATTCCGAACTTGGAAGTGAATCTCTCCAGCGATATGACGAGTACTTGACCGAAAGTCTGGGAAAGTCAGTACGTTGCTCACCATTTAATCTTTCTAAACAGACTGACGCACTTCGTGCGTCTTTTTGTCGGAAAGGTTAATCAAAGAACCCTTCAGGGTAAATCATGGTATTCCAACCGGTGAAATCGTGACAGCGCCAATAATTTTTTCAAACATTTATAAATTAGCTAGGGCTATGCCCTTCTGATCCGAAGAATATAATTTAGTCATATTTCATATTAATAGCATACCAGAATTTCTGGACTGCTAGCAGCGGAACAAATGTTTCGTTGCGAACGAGAAAGCCTCGGTGGTGTAGTGGCCTAGCATAGTGCCCTGTCAAGCCCTTTTGCTCACGCAAAAGCGCTTGCGGAAAAAGCAAGCGTGCAGCGGAAAAAGCAAACATGCTTGAAGGGGTACAGAACGGCGCTGACCCGGGTTCAAATCCCGGCCGAGGCGCGGGCCTGTAGCTCAGCCTGGTTCAGCCCTTTCTTAGAAAGAAAGCGCTGGCGGAAAGAAGAGATTTTTCCGTCAACGATTTTTGCGCAAGCAAAAAGGGTTGTGGGAAAGAGCACCGGCCTTTTAGATCCATGGTGACAGCTTGGATATGCGCACCCTGGATATTGAAAGCCGGGTGTCGAGGGTTCGAATCCCTTCGGGCCCATTCAGCCCTTTCTTGGAAAGAAAGCGCTGGCGGAAAGAAAAGAAATTTGATAAGTGACTGGCGGAAAAACCTGACGGAAAAAATGTCTGTACACCCCAAAGAAGTGGGCATATTACATACATACAAGGGAAAGCGGAGAAAAATTCATGTTTGAGAAATATGACAATTGCTGGTTTGAAATAAAATCAGACGACAAACGGATGATGTTCACAAGGGATCATATGAGTTTTGAGCGCACGGCGCGGACTCTTTCGAGGATACATAATATAGCCCTTTACAGGGTAGAGAACGGCAGAAGGTCAAGAATATTTCTCTCGGAAGACGACGTCTTCCGGAGACTCAGAAAACCTTCGGCTTTCTCAAGTTTGGGGTGCTGAAATGGCTGCAAAGAAAAAAGAAGAGACTTCGGAATTTGACATTTTCCTGAGCGGTCTTGTGCCGCGGCATGAGCTTCTTAGCGGCGAAGACAAGGCGGACCTCCTGAAGACGCTGAACGTTGCTGCAAAACAGCTGCCGCGCATCAAGGAAGACGACCCGGCAGTCAAGCAGCTTCAGGCAAAAAAAGGCGACGTTATAAAAATAGCCCGCAAATCTCTTTCTGCGGGTGAATATTTCTACTACAGGGTGGTTGTGTAAATGGAAACAAAAACCGAGGCAAACAATTCGCGCGATTACAGGGCATTGCTCCGGGCATACAAAGGCTCGGTCGGCTTTGTCGATCACCAGATCAAAAGCTTCGACGAGTTCATCGAAACGCGCGTCCAGAGAATAATAGACGAGATCGGCGAGATACAGCTGGAAACACCGGAGCTCGCAGAGTTCAAGATAAAACTCGGCAAGGTGCGCATACCGAACCCCGTCGTTAAGGAAGCTGACGGCGCAACACGTCCGATATCGCCGATGGAGGCGCGGGTCAGGGATCTTACATATTCGTCGCCGATATTTGTCGAAATGGTGCCTGTTATCAACGGAGTGGAACAGGAATCACAGGAAGTCAAACTGGGCGACCTGCCGATAATGCTTAAATCAAAACTCTGCCTGCTTAACGGACTCAACAGAGAGGAGCTGGTAGACGCGGGCGAGGATCCTGATGACCCGGGCGGATATTTCATAGTCAACGGAACGGAAAGAGTCATTGTCATGGTGGAAGAAGTTCTCTCGAACAGGCCTATAATAGAAAAGAAGAACGAGATGGAGACGGCGCGCATAAACTCGGAAGCTTCCGGTTTTGTGCAGCGGCATTCGCTGGAGAGAAAGGGTGGTATAATCACGATTTCTTTCGCGAACCTCAAAAAACTGCCGGTAGTTGTGCTGCTTCGCGCGCTCGGTATGGAAAAAGACAAGGACATGGTGGAGGCCATAGCATCCACGGACGCTGAAAAACAGGAAATATATTTCAATCTCTATGAATTCGACGTAAAAACAGCCGAGGACGCCAAAGAGTACATCGGCAAAAAACTGCGCATACCGCAGAAGGAATACCGCGACAAGCGCATCAACGACATAATGGACAAATACCTGCTGCCGCACCTCGGCCAGAAAAAAGCCGACCGCATGAAGAAGGCAAAATACATGTCGCAGGTCGTGAGAAAGATACTCAAACTGGGATTGGAAGGAATAGAGGAACAGGATATCGACCACTACGAAAACAAGAGACTGCGCATGGTGGCGGACTTCATGGAAATACTTTTCCGGTCAATACTTCTCGGGAAATACGGGCTTGTCTCAAGGATAGTTTATTCTTACCAGAAACTGATAAAGAGAGGCAAGATGCCGTCGATAAAATCAATAGTCGAATCTGATTATCTGACAAAGAGAATCATATCGCACATGGCCACGGGCCAGTGGATAGGCGGGCGCACCGGTGTCTGCCAGAGGCTGGAGCGCACTAACCACGTGCGTACGATTGCGCATCTGAGGAACGTCATATCGCCGCTGTCCGCGACGCAGGAGCACTTCGAGGCACGGGCACTGCATGCGACGCACTGGGGAAGGCTGTGCGCCGAGGAAACTCCGGAAGGGATCAACATAGGCCTTCGAAAATATCTTGCACTGCTTGCAGTCATATCGGAGAACAGCAAAGACATAGACAAGCTGAGGGAACTGTTAAGGAAAGAGACTAAGGAAGAGGGAACAATAATATTCCTGAACGGTGAAATAGTGGGACACACGCCAACGCCGCAGGAGCTTGTAAATTCGCTGAGAAAGAAGAGAAGGTCAGGCGAATTCGACCCTCATATCAGCCTGATATACACGCCGGAATTCGACGAGGTCCATGTAAACACGGACTCGGGAAGGCTTCAAAGGCCGATGATAGTTGT
Organism: archaeon; assembly: GCA_035289025.1. Lineage (GTDB taxonomy): Archaea > Aenigmatarchaeota > Aenigmatarchaeia > GW2011-AR5 > GW2011-AR5 > GW2011-AR5. Next base: position 8,257 of record DATDYJ010000001.1, on the reverse strand, counting down.
AGAGAACGGCAAGGCCGCTTTCACAGAAAAGCACATAGAGAGGCTTGAATCTGGCGAGACAAACTGGCGAGAGCTCATCAAGCAGGGCGTCATAGAATATCTTGATGCTGAGGAAGAAAATTTCTCGTACGTTGCGGTGGACAGGGAATCGATAACAAAGGATCACAGCCATCTGGAAATAGACCCGGGCGTAATACTTGGGCTTTCGGCTTCTCTGGTTCCTTTCCCGACACACAACAGAGGGGACCGAGTAAACTTCGGGGCAAAGATGTCCGGACAGGCGCTGGGTATATTCGCGACGAACTATCTCATGCGGACGGATACGAAATCGGACGTTCTGATATACTCCCAGGTGCCGCTTGTCAACACGATAGTGGGTGATGAGATGGACATGGACAGCCATCCGCAGGGCCAGAACGTAGTCGTGGCAATAATGAGTTTCGGCGGCTACAACATGGAAGACGGCATAGTATTCAACAAGGCATCAGTCGAAAGGGGCTTCGGACGTTCGGCATTTTTCCGATCGTACGTGACGGAGGAGAAGAAATACTGGGGCATCGAGAAGGATGAGATAAAAATACCCGACAAGGCAGTGAACGGGTACAGAACGGAAGAGGCGTACGCCAACCTTGGCGCCGACGGCATAGTCAACCGGGAAACAGCCGTAGAATCGGGTGACGTGCTTATCGGAAAAGTTTCACCTCTTCGGTTCTTCGGACCCGTTGAGAGCTTTATGGTAGAAACAGAAAACAGGCGAGAAACATCAGAGACGATACGGCACGGCGAAGAGGGCATAATAGACAATGTAATACTTACAGAGACGATAAGCGGCAACAAGCTCGTCAAGATAAACGTGCGCAGCGACCGGATACCCGAGCTCGGCGACAAGTTCACGTCGCGGCACGGACAGAAAGGCGTGTGCTCAATAATAGTTCCGGAAGAGGATATGCCCTTTACCGCTGACGGCATAACTCCGGACATAATAGTTAATCCGCACGGAATCCCATCGAGGATGACGCTGGGGCAACTGCTCGAGATTATAGCATCCAAATATGCGGCGCTGTCCGGCAAGGCAGTTGACTGTTCGGCTTTCAATGAAATAAGAGAAGATACTGTGCGCGATGCGCTGAAGAAAATGGGCTTCCGCGACGACGGCAAAGAGGCAATGTACGACGGACGCACCGGCAAGAGGCTGGAGGCCACAATACTGATGGGCCCGATTTACTACCAGAAACTTCACCACATGGTCGCCAACAAAATACAATCCCGAGCAAGAGGGCCGGTTACGCTGCTTACAAAGCAGCCGACGGCAGGCCGTGCAAAACAAGGCGGTCTCAGACTGGGTGAAATGGAAAAGGACTGCCTGATAGCGCACGGCGCTGCGCTGCTGCTCAAAGAACGATTCTCGAGCGACCGATACAAGGTGCCTATCTGCGACAAGTGCGGACTGGTTGCCATAGAAGATTATGTGAAGGGCAAGAAATACTGCCCTGTCTGCAAGAAGAGCAAGATAGTCGAGGCTGATATGGCCTACGCCTTCAAGCTCATGATGGACGAGCTGAAATGCATGGGAATATACCCCAAGGTGAATGTAGAGGAATAACTATGACAAAGATAAAATCAATTGAGTTCGGATTCATGTCGCCGAAGATGATAAGAGAAATGTCGGCGATAAAAATAGAGCACGCTGAGCTGTATGATCCGGACGGATACCCGATAGACGGTGGCCTTACGGACCTTCACCTCGGTGTCGTTGATCCCGGTCTTCGCTGCAGGACCTGCGGCGGAACAATCGGACAGTGCCTCGGACATTTTGGGTATTTAGAATTAATCAAGCCTGTTGTGCATCCGCTGTACGGAAAGAAGATATATACGATGCTCAGAATAACCTGCAGAAAATGCTCGAAGCCTCTTGTTAGTGACGAGGTTCTCAAGGAAATGAAGAGCCCGATGAATGAAATATACAAAAAGAAGAAAGCAACGTGCCCGCACTGCGGCGAAAAGCAGAAGGACATAGAATTTCAGAAACCAACTTCGTACCGCGAAGGCAAGGTTGAGCTGACAAGCGAAGAAGTAAGGCAGAGGCTGGAGAAAATAACCGACGAGGACGCGAAACTGCTGAAGATAGAGGGCGGCAGACCCGAATGGTTTGTACTTACAATTTTACCCGTACCGCCTGTAACAGTCAGGCCGTCAATAACACTGGAAACAGGCGAGCGGTCCGAGGACGATCTTACTCACAAACTGGTCGACGTGGTGCGCATCAACGAACGACTGAAGAAGAACCTGGAAATAGGTGCGCCTGATTTCATAATAGCCGACATATGGGAACTGCTGCAGTACCACGTATCAACGCTAATGAGCAATGAAATAAGCACGCTGCCGCCTGCAAGACACCGCAGCGGACGGGCGCTGAAGACGCTTATGCAGCGGCTTAGTAAAAAGGAAGGCCGATTTAGGGGAAACCTGTCAGGCAAGCGCGTGAACTTCTCGGCACGTACTGTCATCTCTCCAGATCCGTACATTTCAATAAACGAAGTCGGCGTGCCTATGGACATAGCAAAGGAACTCACAGTTGCAATAAAGGTGAACAAGAATAACATAGCCGAACTGAAGAAAGTAATACTTAACGGTTCGAATACGCACCCGGGCGCGAATTATATCCTTCGTTCCGACGGCATGAAAAAGAAAATAACAGAAGAAAACAAGAAGGACATTGCTGAGGAAATAGACGTCGGGTACATTGTAGAGAGACACCTGATGGACGGCGATATAACACTCATGAACCGCCAGCCGTCGCTTCACAGGATGTCGATGATGGCGCACCGTGCCAGGATAATGCCTTACCAGACGCTGCGAATAAACCTTTCCGTCACGGTTCCGTACAACGCAGACTTTGACGGGGACGAAATGAACTTGCATGTGCCGCAAACCGAAGAGGCACAAACTGAAGCGGAAATGTTGATGCTGGTAGAGAAGCACATACGCTCGCCAAGATACGGCGCACCAATAATATCGTGCAAACACGACCACATAACCGGGGCATACATGCTTACTAAAAAAGATACAAAATTCTCGCCAAAAGAAGCAGCCGACCTGCTTCTCTCGATAGGGATCGAGGATTTCGAGATGAAAGAGGAATACACGGGACGCGAAATATTCAGCATGCTGCTTCCGAAAGATCTCAATATGGAATTCAAGTCATCTGTCCAGAGCTCCGGATTCGATGACGAGTCGGTTGTGATAAAGAACGGGGTGCTCAAGAAAGGTGTCATAGATGATGATGCTCTGGGCGAGAAGACCGCCAAGCTGATAGATACTATAGAGAAAAAATACGGGCACGTCGTGGCAAGGGAATTCATTGACAGGATGACCCGCCTTGCTCTTCGCGTGATAACGATGAAAGGATTCAGCATTTCGATCAGCGACACGAACATACAGGAAAAGTCCGTGAAAAAAGTGGACAAGGTAATCGAAGAATATCACGGTAATGTTGACAAGCTGCTGAAGGACTACGCAGCAAATAAGATAGAAGTAACGGGCAATATGACGCAAAGAATGGCCGTCGAGAATAAGATACTTCAGATGGGCGGCATGGCGTCGAACCAGGCGGGAGAAATAGTAAAGGCAGACCTGCCGCTTAACTCTGCGGTGACGATGGCTGTCACTGGTGCAAGAGGCTCTTTTGTAAATCTTACGCAGATGTGCGGGTTCGTAGGACAGGAGTCTCTTGAAGGCGAGCGTATAAACCGCGGCTACACAGGACGCACGACTTCACATTTCAAGCGCGGGGATATAGGGCTGGATGCAAAAGGTTTCGTGGGCAGCGGGTACAAGAAAGGTCTCAACCCGTTTGAATTCTTCTTCGACGCCATGAACTCACGGGAAAACCTCATGGACAAATCGCTGCACACACGTCACTCCGGGTACATGGAGAGAAGGCTGGTCAACGCGCTACAGGATCTGCGGGTCGAATACGACGGCACGGTGCGAGACAGCAAAAATCACATAATACAATTTGTTGCGGGCGAGGACGGCATAGATCCTGCAAAGAGCGATCAGGGTGAAGTAAACGTGGAAAAGGTGTTGGAATAATACCGATTTTTTCTTTTTAACAAAAGAAAAACTATGTATCCAAAAAGAAAAATATTAAAAAAGGTGAATAAAAATGACACAACACACAGCATTGTCTAAAAAAATCATGGATGATTTTGACGCTTACTGCAAAAAGAACGGCATCTCGGGCAAGCAAAAAGAAGAGAAACTTGAGAAGCTGACAAACGCAGTGCAGAAGTACAAGTACGAGCCCGGCGAGGCTATCGGAATAATCGCGGCACAGAGCATATCTGAGCCGGCAACGCAAATGACGATGCGTTCGTACACCATGGCATCCCAATCAGACAGGCTGAGCAAGGTCACGCACGGCCTTCCAAGGCTGATAGAAATATTCGACGCGCGCAAGACTTTCGAAAAGAACATGATAATTTACCTGACAAAGGAATACAACACGAAGGAAAAAGCCAAGGAAATGGCCGGCAGGATAAAATCGCTGAAGATCAGCGACATAATAGTCTCGGATTCTATAGACCTCGTGAACATGCAGATAGAATTCGAGCTGGAAAGAGAGAGTTACAAGGACGTAGTGAAGGAGCTTCTCGAGAAGCATGCCAAGGACTGCACGATTTCAGTCCGCGGCAAGAGCATATTCATAGCACCGAAGCAGGACAACATCAAGAACATGAGAAAAATAAAAAACAAAATGATCAAGCTTCACACGCAGGGCGTGAAGGGCATAGAGAACGTCGTTGTCATAAAAGAAGACGACGACTGGGTGCTGCAAACGACGGGCACAAACCTGAAGAAAGTGCTGCGGCTGGACGGCGTAGACACACAAAGGACAAAAACGAACGATATACATCAGGTGTACGAAGTGCTTGGCATCGAGGCTGCAAGAAACGTGATACTCAACGAATCCAAAGAAACGCTGGACGAACAGGGTCTTGATGTGGACGTGAGGCACCTGATGCTTTTGGCTGACATGATGACTTTCGACGGAACGATAAAGGATATCGGCCGTTACGGCGTATCAGGCAAAAAGGCCTCGGTACTTGCAAGGGCAAACTTCGAGGAAACGAAGAAACATCTCGTTAACGCATCTTTCTACGGAGAAAAGGACAAACTGGAAGGCATAATAGAAAACATACTCGTCGGACAGATAGCGCCTGTCGGCACAGGCATGGTAAAGCTGGCTGTAGACATGGAAAAGATGAGGAAGAAGAAGCCTGTCCAGGACAAATAAGATAGTGGTTGAAAATGAACGAAGCAACAATAGGCATCAGGGAAATAATAAAGGGCATAAAATCCGGCAAGATAAAAAAAGTAGTAGTTGCCAAAAACTGCCCCAAGAGCCTCGTAGACAGACTGGGCAACGTGAACGTCGAGGTATTTGACGGCGACCAGGCACAGCTTGGCACAAAGCTGGGGAAACCGTTCCCGATCGCGATGGCGGGCTTCAAGGACATGTATGTGGAATTCAAGTGAATAAAATGAAAGTAACATTAGACCAGAACACGATACAGTCGATAAATCTTTTTCAGTCGCTGACAGGATCGTCCGTCGTGGATGCGATAACTGAAGGTGAGGAAATTTATTTTGTTATAGCTCAGGGGTCTTACGGCGCTACAGTGGGAAAGGGCGGGGCCAAAATAAAAAATGCCGAGCGCGTTTTCAAGAAGTACATAAAAGTGTTCGAATATTCGGAAAACATGGAAGAGTTCCTGAGGAGCGTAATGCCCGGAATACAGGAAATAACGCGGACCGAGAAGTCCGTGGTCGTGAAGATACGCCCGCAGGAGAAGGCCAGGGCAATAGGCAAGGCGGGCAAGAACGTCAAGATAATCACAAAGTTCCTGCAGAGACTGTTTGATGTCGAGGAACTCAAGGTCAAATAAACTCCTTTTCTTTCCGCAAAAAGAAGTTGCTTTGCAACTTCATTCGGCCAGAAAAGTAGCTTCCAGTCAAAAGAAACATATTATTTCTTTGGCTCACTAACGTTCGCAGAAAAATGATGGTTTTAATACTTTACGCACGAAGTAAGGCAAGTCAATAATATTCGAAGACAGGGTCTGAATCAAACTCCTTTTCCGCAGCTGAAAGCTGTGGACTCAGGAAAGCTTTGCTTTCCTCGAGTTGGGAAATGATAAAGACCTTTTTCGAGAAAAAGGGATTTATATGGCAGGCGAATTTGCAGCTAGAAAACTGAAACGCGACAGGAAGAGGTACAAGTGGAAGCAGATTAATTATAGGAATCGCGTTCTGCACACTAAGAAGAAGAAAGACCCTCTAGAGGGTTCGCCTCAGGCAAAGGGCATAGTGCTTGAAAAGCGAGTCGTGGAGCAAAAGCAGCCTCACTCGGGGCTGATAAAGTGCGTACGGGTGCGGTTGGTAAAGAACGGCAAGCAGATAACGGCGCACGTGCCAAGGACAGGCGCGATAAATCACGTTTCTGAACACGACCAGGTTATCGTGCAGGGTATCGGCGGCAGCCAGGGGGGCGCAGTAGGCAGCATGGCCGGCGTCAAGTATGCCGTAGTCAAGGTAAACGACATTTCTCTGGAAATGATACGAACAGGAAGGAAACAGAAGTCGCTGAAGTAAAGCCTTTCTTCTTTTAAAAAAGAAGAAATCCTTTAGGGAAAGAAGAAAATATTATAAAAATTAAAAAATGATGATTATGGAAGAACGAAGAAATTCGAGAAGAGGTCCGGGAAATAATCCCGACAGGCCGATGGAAGCGACACGGAGAGGTTTTCGGCCGCGCCGCGATTATGACCGCGAAGAAAAGCCGAGAAAACCGCAGAAACTTGTAAAAAGGCGCGAAAAGATACGCGTTGACGTCAAACTTTTCGGAAGATGGGAATCAAATTCTAATGTTACCGATCCCGGCCTTAAGGGCTACATAAATGTCGAGCCGAAATTCCTGCCGCGATCGGAAGGCAGCCAGCGCGGGCGCTTTCATAAATCGCGAATGCACGTTGTCGAGCGTCTGGCGCTGAAGATGCTTGTGTCAGGCCACACAGGCAAGAAACACAAGCTCACTTCGGGCAAATTCGGCGGCGGCTTTAATACAATACTCAAAGTTGTTGAAAATGCTCTTGCAATCATAGAAAAGAAGGAACAGAAGAACCCGATTGATGTTTTAGTAATGGGGATAGAGAATGCTGCTCTTAGAGAAGAAGTAATTTCCTACCAGATGGGCAGCATAATGGCACGTGAATCCGTGGTGACGGCACCGCAGAGACGTGTTGATAAGACGCTGCGGTTCTTCGCGCAGGCGGCGTACCGCAAGGCGTTCAACAAGAAGAAGGGCCTTGCTGCGGCGCTTGCGGACGAGATAATTGCAGCATCCAAGAACACGGGCGATTCTTTTGCCGTAAAGGAAAAGGAACGCATCGAAAGAGAAGCAAGCGGCGCGAGATAAAATCAAAACATCCTTCTGTACAGAGTATAATCCCACGGTGTTGCACCTTCTTTGCGGCTAGTTGTCTTTGCTACTTCACGAGCCCCGAGTCTTTTTGCAGCGTGTATTTCTGCTGATGACAACAGGAATCCTCTGTGTTTTATCATGGATAAAAATCTATATGGGGTAAATGGTAAATATCCTGTCCATTTGTCGTCACATGTATTCGATGCGTAAATCATATCGAATCTGCCCTTTACGTTTCTCGCATCACCGTGTACAAGACTGAGTCCTGGTAGGTTTTTCCTGATTCTTTCAAGTATTTCAGGAGATGTTTGGGACCACATCCTCTCAAATCTTGGATAGTACCAATCAGCTCTTGTTTCCGGATCAAAAATCTCTCTGAAAGAACTGTGACCTTTGTTTCTGACGTTTTCGGGTACGTATTCAATCAGTTCCTTATTGACAAAATCCTCAAAATATTTTTCGCCGCAATCTAATACACGTTGGATATAAGGATAATTTCTATCGATAAGACCTACCTTAACAGCAGTAGCAGCAATAGAACGATACGATACATCAATGCCTGTTACTTCACGTACGAACGGTAGAACTCCCAGCAACATAGTATCGCCGCCTCCCACAATTGCAAGCACGTTTGTCGGTTTTGCTATCTCTGTAAGGTATCTTATTGGTTCAGGCTCCTCGTTTGTAAGCACAAACCCCTGCGAATCTGGTTTTATTGATCTTTCGCCGTGTTCTATGTCTGTATATCTGATTTTCAGCATTGCGATGCTT